>CAXTPJ010000397.1:0-4193 GCA_964245855.1 uncultured Ferruginibacter sp.
TAATGCATCCAGCACACAACTCTGTTCCTGCATAGCGCCGCAATCACCCGTCATTAAACGGTACTTGATATCGCTGGAAGCCGCATTGGTATTTTCTACCAAATAGGCAGTTACATCCAATGTATCGGTGCCACCAATATCCATGCGGAACCAGCTTGATTTATAATCTGCGGTATTGGCGCCCGGCGGACAACTCAACTGCGGGCCAAATTCACCATAATCTGTTCCGATGGTATGGCAATCTACCAATACAGAAGCAGTTAAACTTCCCGGCCCTGGTAAAACTGCAGGTACTGCCCGGCTGCAAAAATCGCCTACCGCTTCTATCAATTGTATCTCAGGATACACATACGCATTTACCTGGTCGCAACCGGTTATCATTAAATAATAATCTCCCGGCGATACACAGGTTTCGGCCCAGTAAGTATTGTCGCTGCCGTATGCCCCGTGGTAGCCTTGTATCTGCAAACCATTGATGGTAGAATCTCCGGGCCTGATCTGTTTATACAATTGCACCTGGTAATAATCCTGGTAGCGGTTTCCATTGATGTAGATACGGTACCTAACGTTGCCGGTTATGGTAGGAGTAAACTTGTACCACAATGTTTTTTGGCAGTTGTTGTAATAGTAGTAATAGAATGGATCGGGAACATCTCTTGTTGCACAGGAGTAGTTATCTACATCACCCTGGAAAGTACCTACCCCAACCGATCCCAGATCTCCTGCCTGGTAATAATGATCATGTTTTGGAAGTACCAGGTTTACAGAATCGATCAATATAGAAACTTCTGTTTGGGTATTGGGTAATGTACCGCCAGCTTCGTATGGCTCTGCATTCACATTTTCTACCAATATATAATACCTTGTTGGGGCAGAGGTACAAGGATCCCGGTAAAACTGTACTGAATTATTCAAATTAGCACAGTAATACCAGGTTTGCTGATTGGTGGCTATATGCCTTAAACCCAGTGCGATGGTGGAGTCTACTTCTCCAGTATTTACAACTGTGGTAAAGGGTAATGTAGCATCTACATTGCTTTGGTAAACAGAAAACTTTTGCTGGTACTCCCGCTGGGGGGTTTTAGATTCCAGTTTTACAGTTACATATCCAGGCTGGTCCACAATAAAAGTGTACCATAAATTTCTTCGTGCAACACCATTGCTTGGAGGAAATGCAGAATCATATAAAGCTTTGTTTGGGCCATTGTTATATACGTTCGGGTTCAACCTTGTTGTTCCGCAAACCGGTTCAGTAGGATCGGTATCAGACGAACCGGTAGTACAATAAAAGATATCATTGCTTGGCGCCCTGCCAGCATTCAGTGGGTTTACATCTCCCACCTTTCCATAATGCCAGGCACTATCAGGCGGCACCGTTCCAAAATCGTACGCATTTTTTGCATAATCAAAACGGGAATAGCCGATCTTATCGATATAAATGGAAGGTGTTACGGAGCGGCAGATATTGCCATCGCCTGCAAAAATAACCAGCGTATAAGTGCCAGGTTGAAAGAAACAAAACTGGATGTATCCGGCACTGTTGTTACAAACCTGTATCGGCTTCAAAGTACTGAACTGTAAAGAATCTGCTCTCACATCCTTATCAAATACTGCGGCATAATAACCTCCTGCATTGATCTGTAAAAAACATTCCTGTGTTGTTTTGAATACATAATACACCACCCTGTTGGCATCGCTTGCACATGATTTAATCGGGTGGTTTACAAAAGGGGTATCAAGGATACAGTTGAAATTTTCTGTGGGCAAAACATAAGTAGTGTCTGTTCTTGGATAGGCCGGCGTACTGTTTACCCGGTTAACCATTTGTATCAAATGCGGTGTATTGCCCGTCATTACAGAAGCTTTGTATGGCCTGTTAAACTTAGGCCCCGGGCAGGTAGGCGTAATCGTTATGTTGAACTCATCACGGTAATTAATTGAACTGTTGTACCTGCCTTCCAGGTTCAGGCTGCGGAAAGTATTATCATAGCTAGGCCCCTGGTTGTAAGACACCACCGTGTACCAGCCTGCCGGTAACAAATTACACCCGGCTGTTGTACCGGCAGAATAATTAAAACAATTCCACTGGCCACCAACAGGTGTTAAGCCATTTAAGCCATCGGTTACTTTTCCATAAAACAATGTTTTATAGCCGTAAGCCATATTAAAACAGTACCAGTAATACGTATTTTGAATTTGTACCAATGCAGCATCCTTTAAATAAAACTGGCGGTAAATGGCTTTGGTTGCCGGCTGCCCACCGATTGTACAGGGTGTGTACCCATTAATATCAACTGCATTGTCATCACAACTCCAGGCATCAATATCCGATTTGAGCGTACCTCCATTAACACCCAAAGTATCCATGATACTACCCATATCCTGGGCCAGGTTAGGGGCATGATGTTTGGTCCTGGTTCTTACAAAAGTAAAAACCGGTTTATCTACACGGCCAACATCAGCATCGCCACCCATGGTAGTAAATGTATAGGTGCCGGCAACTACGCAGGCTGTTTTATTGGTACAACTGGTGTAATAATCGAAACATTCTGTTTTAGGAACAAGACCGGTAATTTTATCCGGGTAAGAAAATAAATTCTGTGCTGTAGCCAGTGCATTTGCATCACCGCTGTACAAACGGTATTTCCAGGCAGAGCCACCCGGGTAAGTCAGGTTAGAAAAATCAACAATGCCACTGTCATTAATTACGAATTCACGATAGATTACTTTATTGTTTGCAGGATTGCACGTTGTATCGATTGGCCGCAAGGTATTCTGACAACCCATGGTATCGGAAATGGCAGAATAAGCAATATCCGGCTGAAGCGGTTGCATTACACTCCCAACCCGGTTAATACTGTCGAAAACCCCGGTTGCACTCAATGAATATTTATTGGCAGCTTTACGGCTGTAGGCTGTCATATCAAGCCGGAACTGGGTTCCAAGATTGTTACTCAGGCATTGTTCATAATTACCAGTTGGTGTGCCATAATGAAAATAACCATAATACTGGGTTACATCCTGGCCAGAAACCTGTACTGTATAATTGCCGGGTGGTAAACAATCGATGGTACCGTTGTAATTAAAAACACCAATGATGTTGGCTGTATCAAGACCAGTACAATTGTTGGTAACACCCTGCTTAAATACCCTTACCAAAGGCTGTGGCCCGCATTGAGTAACATAACTGTTAAAAAAAATGGCAGCCGTATTGGTTAAAGTAAAAGTGAAAAAACTGCTGAGATTGTATTTTCCTGCACCATATACAATTCCGGTATCCGGCAAAGCTGGACTGCAGTTGGAAGTATTGTGCCGGCTGTTACATCCCCACACATCATACAATGTGGTCAACGTTCCTGCAGGAGATGAAGGAAGGTTCCCTACTGCATTGGTGGGCGATGGAATACCCGCCAGTAATGGTTTGGGAGCTTTGGTAGCACTTTGACCACCGGTTAAAATACCAAACCTGATATCATCATTAAAATCTTTATTGATAAAAATTTGAATACTGTAAACAGTACCCGTATCCAGATCACCACACTTAAACACCCGGTAGTCGGCATAATAACCATTTGTTTGCAATGAATCGCAACCACTGATTTTTAATAGTGAACCGATGGGTGTTGTTACTGCATCACCCTTGTAAAGCGTAAAGCCAAACTTTCTCAATGTTGCCTGCCCGTTATTGGAAGGGAAATAACTACTGGCACCCGTACCGGATAACTGCAGCACCATATAATCAAAGTAAGAAGGTGTTTTAAAAGTAAGCCACGCACTTTTATTATAATCAGTTGGATTGGCAAAAGCACTGCACACTTCAGTAGCATCTTCAATAGACTGGCATTCTGTATTGAAATCAACCCTATGAGCATAATAATTGACTGTCCCAAAAGCATAGGCCTGGTTAGGATGATCATAAGCCGCTCCTGTTTGATCTGAAATTTCTACCTGCACAGTAATAGGACCGTTTGCACTTAATTTGGAAGATACCTGTATCAGGTAGTCGCCGCTGGGAACACAGGGATGATAAGTGTTACCAAAGGTTACGATCGGCGTTAATTTGGTGCTGATATCTGCATTGGTTGGCAAACAGGTGTTGGCTTTGTACACTGCAAAGCCCGCATCGCCCGCTGTAATAGTTGTTCCGGGTTGTGTAAAAGTGATCCTTACCGCACGGATGGTAGGAATACTGA
>CAXTPJ010000398.1:0-4190 GCA_964245855.1 uncultured Ferruginibacter sp.
CAGGACCCTTATGCCATCATCAGTTACCGTTGGGCCGGGCTTGACCCTTCAACCGGTGATCCGCAGGGATATGTAAACGGGCAGCTGTCTAAAGATTACTTTACCATCAACCGGCCAACAGATTTTAAAGAACTGGTAGTAAGCGGCAGCGGAAGGCCTACCCTATACGGCAGCATCCGCAATACGGTAACGTATAAACGCTTTTCGCTTTCTGCCAATATAAGTTATGCTTTCGGTTATTATTTCCGCCGGTCATCCATCAATTATACCGGCTTGTTTGAGAACTGGGGCATGAACAAAGATTTTGCAGAGCGCTGGCAAAAACCGGGTGATGAACAGCATACCAACGTGCCCTCCATGGTATATCCAGCCGATTATTTTCGTGACCAGTTTTATATTTATTCTACTGCCACGGTTGAAAAGGGCGATCATATCCGGCTCAGGGATATCCAATGCAGCTATGCTTTTAGCAACAGCAAATTAGCTTTCTTTAAAAACAGCGAACTCTATTGTTACGTCAACAATATCGGCATCCTGTGGCGGGCAAATAAACGGGGCATAGATCCTGATTTTGGAGACAACCTGCCACTGCCGGTATCAGTGTCACTGGGTTTTAAAACAAATTTCTAAAATACTCCCATTTACAACCGAAGTCACTAAGCCCCTCTCCTTTGGAGAGGGGTTGGGGGTGAGGTCACAAAACCAAAATAAAACATCATCCACCAAACAAACCAACTTTAGTCACCTGCAACCGCAGGTACAAAGCCCTTCTGTTTTGGAAGGGGCCGGGGGTGGGGTAAAAAACATTTAAAAGCACGATCATGAAAAAAAATATAACCCGGGTATGTTGGATGGTATTAGTACCGCTGGCATTCATTTCCTGCAAAAAATTCCTCGACAAAAAACCGGATCAACAACTGGTAATCGCCACAACCCTTGCCGATGCGGAAGCGCTATTGGATAATTACTCCGTTTTTAATAGCGCCCATTCTGCGCTTGGCGATCAGTCGGATGATAATTTTTACCTGGATGATGACCGTTACAGCAGCCTCGATTTTACCAGTCGTAATAATTATAGCTGGGTAACCAATTCAATAAATGATGTTGACTGGTCAACACTGTACCAGGCTGTATTAAATGCAACAACTGCCATGGAAACAATCCAGGCAGTTGAACGCAACAGTGCCAATGCCCGGCAGTGGGATCAATTGAAAGGGGCAGCGCTGTTTCACCGTGGCTTTGCCCTGCTGGAACTGGTTCAGTATTATGCCGGTATTTACGACAGTACCACAGCCACCGGCCAGTTGGGTATCCCGTTGCGTATATCCTCCGACGTTACTGTACCCAGTGTGCGTGCCAGTCTGCAGCAAAGCTGGCTGCACATAGTAGGTAGTTTTAAAGAAGCTGTCAGCCTGCTGCCCGTATCAGAAGTAGTGCCCAGCAGGCCCACCAGGGCTGCAGCATGGGGTGCTCTGGCCCGTACTAACCTGTATATGCACCGGTACACCGAAGCAGCAGAGGCTGCTGATAGCTGTCTTGCCCTTCATGATGCTTTAATTGATTTCAACACGCTGGATACTTCTGCCACTGCACCGTTTAACCGGTTTAATGAGGAAGTTATTTTTCCCTGTACTGCGGTAACGGCTGCTTCGCTGGATATCGCCATGTACACCATTGATACATTGTTATATACTGCTTACAACCTAAATGATTTGCGTAGGCCGGTGTATTTTTCGGATAACGGTTACGGCTATAGTTTTAAAGGCACGTATGACGGGGATATTTACACCGGCCCTTTTGTTGGCATAGCCACCGATGAAATAATGCTGATAAAAGCTGAATGTCTTGCCAGGCAAAATAACCCCATGCAGGCAATGCAAACACTTAATAGCTTACTGGTAACAAGGTGGCGCAGCGGAACCTTTATACCTTACGTGGCAACCAGTGCGGGTGAAGGATTGCAAATTGTGTTAAACGAAAGAAGGAAGGAACTGATACAACGGGGTACACGCTGGTGCGATTTGCGCAGATTGGGCTTTGATGCCACAACGGCTGTTACGCCAGTTAGGATGGTAGAAAATACACTTACCAATTTGCCACCTTTAAGCAGCCGGTACACATTTTTAATTCCTCAAAAAGTGATTGACCTCACAGGTATGCAACAAAATGTTAGATAAATAAAAACGGGAGCATAACGCTCCCGTTAATAAAGCCTGTTGCCATTGATTATGGCTGAAAGTTAACCAGGTTAGACACTTCAACCGTAAAGTTGGAACTGGAACTGCTGGCACTGTTTACGCTGGCCTGTGTAGGCAACTGGTCATTAGGTGCCGCTTGCCGGATACCCTTGAAAGCACAAAACTTTACATGCGCTGTGCAGGGTGCTGTAGCGCCGGTGTAATTGTAGTTGGCAGGGTCGGTTTTTGAACCGGAACCAGCATACATAAACCAGGCATCCACTGTTTTAGGTGCAGTGTGTACCACTGTAAAAGCGCTGCCGCCAATGGCGAGACAGATAGCCACTACAGCTACCAATGAAATTTTTAATTTTTTCATCTTTGTAAATTTTAATTGTTTAAAAAATAATGCACGGTTTGCGCTGCAGTGTGCACCTGCTTTGCAATTGATAATTATCAATCAGTTAACGGTGGGTTGTTGCCAACCCTGCCGGGATATTTTTTGGGCAGTTGATCAAGCCACAGGGCTGTCATGGCTATAATAAGAAGGCAGCCATTGAATACCAGGTGTTGAGGCCAGCTAAAGGCATTGATGAAGCCGCCGCAGGTGCAGGGGAGGTGCCTGCGGCCCAGCAGCAATACTACAATGTAAATAGTAAAGGCAGTTATCATCACCGTAAATCCGTACAGGCCGATACGCCTGGTATTTTTTATTGCCAGTAAAACGGCAACTGACAACTCTGCAAAGGAAACTGCATACCCCAGCATAGAACTGAGGATGCGGTTTTGTATAAAGATGTTTACCTGCGTTGTAAAGTTTTGGTGGTCCCATAATTTAGTAATACCCGAATACACAAATATTGCAATCAGTACTGCACAGGTGAACTCCTTTAAGTGAGCAGTTTTTTTAAGCATCGAAACATAAAGCATGGTGATCATTTTATTCATGTAAAGCTGTAATAAAATAACTATCGCATTGGCCGTAAATACTATGCTGCCGGGTTATTTTTAACTGCTGTTTTTCCTGGCCTTCCCGGGTGAAATACAATGATGTTTTGTAAAAGCACTGATAAAATTGTTATAGTGTTTAAACCCGGTAACCCTGGCTATCTCTTTAATCGTTTTATTTGTTTCAACGATAAGTTCCATCGCTTTTTTCATTCTTTCGGTACGGAGATAGTGATATAACCCCTGGCCATACATTTCCCTGAATACTATTTTAAGTTTGGTAACGCCCATTGCCACCTGCTGTGCAATATCGCCGATCAGCAGGTGCCGGCTTATGTCGGCATCAATGATTGCTTTTGCCCTTGCTATTTCTTCTTTATCATGCTTACTTAACGCCATGGTTTGTTGAAGCCAGTATTTTTTATCTCCTGAATTGCAAATCTGTACATTCATAGGTTAAACCTGCTGCGCATATAAACTGATTTTTGATAATGATGGCCTAAGAAAATATGCTAAGTATTAAACTGCCTTTCCACTTTTTTTCTGCTGCGGTCAATGCCGTCGGGAAATTTATTGAATCTGACTTCTGGACATATGCTTCTGCAGCATGTAAATCACGCTAATTCATAAAAATTCGTGTATAAGTTTAAAGGTGATAAGATGTTGCGGAATAATCGTATTTGCAGTTTTTTCAGTTAATCGGCAGATAAGCGTATGATTTTAAAGATGATAAAAAGCTTGTATTGTAAGTATCCATTGAGTATTTTGCTTGCCGGTTATGCGCATGTTTGTACCTGCAGGTTATTACGGTTACTTAATCAATGTTGTTTGTTTAAAAAATATTTTACAAAGCTGTCAAGAAATAAAAACCAAAGAAGAGCAATAACACTTTGTGCCTTTGCCTATTTGTATTCTTTCCAGCCCTAAAGAATTTCATTTCACATTGAATAAACTTTTTAATATGTTTGACCTGTAAACAGCAACTAGACGGTTGCTTTATTAACCAGGGAAAGAGCTGCCATTGCCTCCAGGTTATAGGTGTCATCCGAATGCATATAAGCATAC
>CAXTPJ010000399.1:0-4183 GCA_964245855.1 uncultured Ferruginibacter sp.
CTCGCAGATGATGCCCCAAACAAAAAGCCCTCATTACTGAAGGCTCGTCATAGTCAATAAAGGATTTAACAATGGTAAGGCAAATACTTTTAAAATTTACAGGCTATATTGAATAAGGTTTCATTGATGCCGGATAATACATAAGATGAACCACGCTGATGTAATAACCATCGCAGCCTTTATTGATTTGAAGTAAAAAATCTTTCTACAAACTAATTACCTGGCTTGTGAGTGCGTATAAATACCTATCGTAATAATTATCTTTTAAGTTGATATGTTTGGGGCTACCTGTGGAATATTCTCTCCAAATAACTTATTTAATACCTGAAGAAACCGTTTTCATGATCTCATTGATAACATAAGTTTTCCACAACCATTTATAACAATCTTGATCTTATTTCATGCTATAATCCTTATCCATGCTGCATTATAACACCAAAGAACCCATAATCCAGCATATTTTATTATCGCCAGATGAATATTAAAGTATATCGATGTGCTGCGGCTTATAATTTGTGAAATTTAAACCAGCATTATAACAACCCATTTTAAACAATTATTCATACCAAATAAAACCAAACCTATCATGAGAAAACATTTATGCCTGCCATTGTTATTATTATTTTCACCTGCAGTGTTTGCCCAACCTTTCGCCAACCGTTTGTTATCTAATTTATCATCGCCAACTGCAATCAATGTAAGTTTGTTGCCCGCAACTACCAACAGTACAAATTTGGGCAGCTCTACGTTAAAATGGAAGACCATTTATTTAACGAATATTGCTTTTCCAAATGGCACTACGCAAACAACAGCGTACACACCTTATTCAGCAGGCACAGGCATTAGCATCAGCGGTTCCAGCATCATCAATTCATCTCCAGATAAAATAGTAAACCTCACTTCGGGCAGCGGCATTGCGGTTTCAGGCTCTTACCCAAATTTTACTATTGCTGCAACAGGGAACAACTCCAGTTCAACCGGCTGGACGATGGGTACCAGTAGTGTGTATTGCAATGCTACCAACGTTGGCATTGGCACCAGTTCTCCTACAGCTAAACTGGAAGTAGCAGAAGGCGATGCAAAAATTCATGGATTAACTATAGGGGTTGGCAACGGTAATTTTACATCTAATACGGTAGTAGGCAATTCAGCCATGAACAGCAATGTAACTGGGTTTTCGAATACCGTATATGGCAACCAGGCTTTGTTTTCAAATACGGATGGATACGATAACAGCGCCTTTGGAGAAAATGCCCTTTATTCAAATATTGATGGCATAGAAAATACAGCATTAGGCAACGGTACCCTGTATTCAAACATAAGTGGTTACGGCAATACCGCTGTTGGCAATGGAGCTTTATTAAATAATGGCGCTGTTCCAAACACAGTAGGGGCGCCTGATGCAAGCTATAATGCTGCCAATGGTTTTTTCTCACTTTTCAATAACACTACCGGTTATCAAAACACAGGGGTTGGAACTTCAGCATTGTATGGCAACAGCACCGGTTTCAACAATACCAGCCTTGGGGCCTATAGCGATGTTGCGCTGGATAATTTAACCAACGCCACTTCTATCGGCGCCAACAGTATTGTTAACAGCAGCGATAAAATCAGGCTGGGCGATGTGAATGTTACGGTGGTAGAATCTGCGGCCGGCTCCTGGACAACATCTGACGGACGTTTTAAAACGAATGTAAAAGAAACTGTTGTTGGCCTTCCTTTTATCAAACTGCTGAGACCAGTCATGTATAATTTTGATGCAGATAAGTTCGACGACTTTTTGAGCCAGCATTTCCCGGACAGTATAAAAGCAAAACGCAAAGCTGCACTGAAAGCCAGGAAAAGCACTTCAAACCAGGTTGTACAAACGGGTTTTATTGCGCAGGAAGTTGAAGAAGCAGCAACTAAATCAGGATATAGTTTTAATGGGGTACACGTTCCTGTTAGCAAAGACGACAACTACAGCATCTCTTACGAAAAAATGGTAGTGCCATTGGTAAAAGCCGTACAGGAACTGGCAGAACAGAATGAAGAGATGAAAAAAGAAATTGCTTTATTGAAAACAATGGTGAATAAAGAAAGCAATACAGCGACCCAAACTGTGCAGGTAACATCTGCCGGGATACTGCAGAACGCTCCCAATCCTTTTAAAAGCAGCACCAATATTAGCTACAACCTGCCGGAAAATGTATTGTCGGCCGAGATTATCATCAGTGATGTACAGGGTAAAAGCCTGAAAAGAATCGTACTGCCATCAACCGCAACCACCAAAGGGATTATCGCCATCAACGGCAATGCGATGGCTGCAGGCACTTACCAGTATGCTTTGTACATCAATGGAAGGGTAGCAGACAGCAAACAAATGATCATTGCTAAATAACAGAACAGACTAGTGAAAAGCCCTCTTCTTTTCTTTATCCGCAGAAGTATATTTCTGCGGATTTTTTATGTAAATGCTGATGTGGTTGGTGTAAGTGGATTTTGATAGAAAACAGGTGATGTGATTGACGCATAAAAAGGATTTAATTTTTTTGAAGCAAGTTGCATAAAAGATAGTATCGTACCCCTGAAAGCATGTAACATTGATAGTGGCAGGCTTATGGTATAAGACTTGTTTGCAGTTATCAGTGATAAAATTACTGGTGGTAACATGTATGTTATTCGTCAATTGTTTTGCAGGAGCATTCTTACCAACCCCCAATATTTAAAGCAGTATATTTTTGAAACGGAATAAATAACAAACAATTATTTTGACAGCTGCTGTGCTATGAAACAAAGCAGGATAAGATTCCTGAGAATAATGCCAGAATCCTGCAAAGTAAAAAGAAGAGTATTAAAGATCAGTTTATTTACAAAACTAATCAGCCTGGATGGTCGTTGTTAAAACTAACGTTGACCAATACCCTGGTTAATATTTAAATATTTTTCCCCCGGCCATCACTTCCTGTGTGGTACTATTGAAAGTTGCTTTTTCACCGGTGTGCACTGCTGCATTCACCATCATGTTGGCGATGGAATGCTGGTAGCCGGCTGATACCGGTGCATTTGGTTGTTTACGGCTGCGGATGCATTCCATCCAGTTGCGTACATGGTTGCTGGTTAACACATCGGCACCAGTATTGGCAGATGCTACCGCCTTCATAGTGCTGGCTGCCAGGTCAACATCGGTTAACAGGTTAGCCTGCATTTTCATAGCACTTGCCATCTGTTGCGTTAGCCCTCCCCTTGCGGAAACTTTGTTTGTGATAAGGTTTAGTTCTCCTCCGTTGGAATAATATATTTCTGCCGGTTGTTCATCACCATTGTGCATGCGGGATGTAAACACCACCTGGAAGCCTTTGCTGCTGTCATCAAGAGGGCCATAGTCAAAAACTGCTGTAGTGGTATCCCAATTGCGGCGGCCATCTTTCCATTGATAAATGCCACCATTGGCAACCACGCTCCTTGGATGCGGCAGGCCGGTAAACCAATGTACCGTATCAATCTGGTGGCTCATCCATTGCCCGGGCATACCGGATGAATAGGGCCAGAACAGGCGGTATTCCAGGTAAATCCTTGGATCAAATTTTTCAAATGGCCGGTTGATCAAAAAGCGCTTCCAGTCAAGGTCTTCTTCCTTGCATTGTGCCACCAGTTCCGGCCTTCTCCAGCGCCCCGGCTGGTTTACATTCCACGATAATTCTACCATAGTGACAGGGCCAAACTTTCCCTGCTGGATAAAACTGGCTGCTGCATGATAATTATCGCCGCTCCTTCGTTGAGACCCGATCTGTACAATTTGTTGTGATGCAGTGATCGCTTTCAATGCAGCTTTGTTATCTTCCATTGTTTCAGCAAAAGGCTTTTCAACGTATGCGTCTTTTTTGTGCTGCACCGCTTCTATTGCATGCTGTGCATGTTGAAAATCGGCCGTACTGATGATCACTGCATCAATATCTTTCAGGGCATACAATTCATCATTGTTGATACATGGAGTAATATTGTTACCGGTTTGTGTTTTCAAAAAATCTGTCCCTAATCCCCTTCTCAATTTCCAGATATCAGATACTGCAGCAATATCAAAATTCAGTTCCTTTTGGTGCAGCATAAATGCAGGAAAAAGCGAATTTTTAAAGCGGTCGGAAAAGCCTACTACGCCAACTTTTACCCGGTCGTTTGAACCAATGATATTAGCATAAGACTT
>CAXTPJ010000400.1:0-4173 GCA_964245855.1 uncultured Ferruginibacter sp.
CCAGTGATGGCAAAATTATTTCAGAACAGTTTTTTTATTAAGTATTTGAAAACATGCCTGGTAATTGAATGCCAATTATTAAAAACAAACCCTATTCTACACCTACACATTCTTTATAATATAAATACAGTAAAGCTTTATCAAATCTTTTCTGGCTTAGCTGATAAAATTTAACGTACAAACCAAAACCAAGGGTAGAAGAGGCTGGTTAGAAAACTTCGCATCCCGAATTTTAACTGCACCGTAATTTCCGCAAACGATTGTAATTAAATTTTTTTAAGGGTAAAAAAGCGCTGGAAATCATTATAACTTTCGGCTGAAATGTAGTGTCAGTAAGACATTTATCAATAAAATTGGCGTTAACCATCATAAAAGGGTACTGAACATTGTTATAAAAAAAGAAACGCCCACAGTACATTTGTATAAGTAAAGTGAGCGTTTAATTGAAAAGCGGTGGCAACCAATCGTTTAAAAGTCCACAAATATAATGTGTAGTTTGATATAAGCGCCAAGACCACAAAGATTTTTTAAGAATTTTCATATGGCAAGCAATCGTTAAAGTCCTTCCGTTTCTACGGAAGGACTTACTTTTTTAGGCTATGCCTGCTCCTGGACTAGAAAATACATTCAAGCTCAATGTTCCTTTAATTTTAAAGATTTTATTCAATTAGTTAGAAGCTCCTTAATATTGGTTTCCGAAGTTTTCGAAACTTCGGAAATCTTGGCAAAAGTTTGCCGGTATTTGTATAATAAATGCCCTTTAAAAGGTCAGTATTACTTTTACTTCAATGATATAACAATCTTTCATTACAGACTTCCGAAGTTTTCGAAACGTCGGAAGTCTTGGCAAGGGTTTGCCTGCATTTTATAAAAATGTAATCCTACACCCAACAATTTCCTTTCTATAAAAGATCAACTTCCATTAAGAAGTGCTGTTCGCTATAGATTTCCGAAGTTTTGGAAACTTCGGAAATCCTGGCAGCGGTTTGCCTGGATTCATTACGGTTTACTTAATAACTTTTGCAAAGGATAATTACAGTTAAGTATAGCAGCACGCTGCGCCAGGGATAGCAGCGAAAAGCCCGGTGAAGGCCTGCTGCCTGGCTGCTGTGCCGGACTTGTAGCGGATAGCCCGCCCGGGCGCCCAAAACCTTCTCTTCATACGCATAAGAAATCCGAAGCTTGAAACTTCGGATATATGCTCAACAGAACAATTGATTACTTATTTTCCGGCTTGCCCCAGCAATTGGCCAGCTTCGATTGCAGGATGGTTTCGTAGGCAGGCATGGCATCCAACAAATAAGTTTCTTTGCCATCATCAGTCAAAGCATTGCCAGTGCTTCTTTTAGCCCCCGGTTGCAAATCAGCTTCCGTTGTACTTTTTAACCGGTCGGCCAGGTCGGTCAAGTGCCAGACGGTTTCTTCATCTTTATATTTGGCCATGGCAGCGGTAATTTTTTTCAGCAATTTAATTTTGTGGGCTTTTACCACCGACAGCAAATCGATGAGCGATAAATCGGTGGTGTACACCGCTGCGGTATTGTAACCGGCTGCATTTTGCAGGCCAAGCAACTTTGCCACATACGCTTTTTGCAGGTTGCGGCGATAAAGATCAATGGGTTTACCGGCAATCAATTCAGACCAGATACCATCTTCCAGGTCGTTTAGAAATTGATTGGGCGTGTAAGCAGTGGTTGGCTGCAATGCCTGGCAGGATATAAGCCTGTTGAGCTTTTGCGGCGACAGCATATTATTCAAAATATCTTTCTGGATATTAAGCAAACCAATATGCCCGATGCCGCCGGTGACAGTGTACGTTTCTTTATTGAACAACCATTTAGGCGTGGTGAACAATTGCTGCTGCAAAAATTCAACGGCTGCCTTTTGTTTGGCGGCCGGCACATATTCCAGCACAGTACCTTTTTGGCCAACTGTTTTGGGTGTCTCGTAGCGGCCACCAATGGTTTGACTGGCCAACGACAAATACGTATGAAACTGATCCAGTAATTCCTGCTCCATTTTGTTGACACCACTGTAGGTTTCATCCGGCATTTTTGACCAGTTGACCAACTGCGGCATCACTCTTTTTAAGTTGCGGATGCCGTAGCCGCCTGCTTTTACTGCATCATCGCCCAAATCTTCCGACTGGCAGCGGGCGCCACTGTAGGCATACAATAACCTTGGGTCTTCCAGTTTCTGCAGTACCCATTTATTTAAAAATTCTTTTTCTTCTTTGGCTGTTTTTAAATTTGGCAGCCAGCGATAGCCCCATTCAATGGCCCATTCGTCGTAAGGGCCAATCTGGCCGATCATACCTTTTTCGCTGATGCCATCTTCCGGTTGCGCCACGTAGTTGAACCTTGCATAATCCATGATTGAAGGACAAATGCCATTTTTTTCTACCCAGTTTTTGTTGCGCAAACTATCAACCGGAACCGAGGCAGAAGCGGCGAAATTATGGGCCAGGCCAAGCGTGTGGCCTACTTCATGACTGCAAACATAAGTTATCAGTTTGCCCATGAGCGTATCATCAAAAATCATTTTGCGGGCGGCGCTGTCGCAGGCGGATGCCTGGGCAAAATACCAGTCGTGCAATATTTCGGTTACGTTGTGGTACCAGTTGATATGTGCTTCTAAAATTTCCCCTGTCCTGGGATCGTTCACATTTGGGCCGCTGGCATTTTGTACCCAGGAAGCTTTGTACACAATGGCGCTGTGGCGGGTATCTTCCAGGCTCCATTCCGGATCGTTTGTCGGCGCCTCCAGTGCATACACTGCATTTTTAAAACCTGCTTTTTCAAAAGCTTTCTGCCAGGCATTTACACCAGTAATAAGATAAGGCACCCATTTCTTAGGCGTTGCCGGATCGATGTAAAAAATGATGGGCTTTTTTGGTTCTACCAGTTCGCCGTTTTTATATTTCTCCATATCTACTTCTTTGGGTTCCAGCCTCCAGCGGTTCACCAGCCAGGTGCCGTCAAATCCCTGTGGGTGCGGAATATCAAAATCAACATATCCTCTTCCAAAATAACCTACCCTTTCATCAACCGTACGGGTTTTCATCAATGTTTTCGGTAGCAATACCATGGAAGTATTTAATTCGTACGTTAAATACGGCAGCGACATGGCCATGCCGGGGTTACTGTTGTTAAAAGTTTTTACTGTCCTGATTTCGAGGTTCTGCGGAAACGCAGCCACTTTTTGAATGTACGATTTATCATCCTGCATGCTGCCCAGGTTATAACTCCTTCTTTGCTGACCGCTGAAATAAAACAACTCGTTATCGCTGTTGATGTAATCGGTGAGATCGAGCAGCAAACTCGATGAATCAGGTGAATACGATTTGATATCGAAAGTGGCCATGATGGGCGACAGGTTTGAATTCTGTACAGCTTTGTACATACCGTTTTCGCTGGAGTCGGTGGAGCGGCTGCCGGAGTATTCAATTTTTTTAATGAACACTTTGTTGTTGGCGCCCCTGCAAAACTGGATTACATGTTCACCAATCTGGTCGGCGCCGTAACCTGCATAATCATGATCCGGCCTTACCTGCGCTGCCGCTTTAGAGATACGGTTAACGATTAAAATATCTTTGTTGAAAATGGAATCAGGCAGTTCAAAATAATACTTCTCATCGGTTTTGTACACGTTGCAAAAGCCTTTGTCGGCCACTGCTTTACGGGTAACGAGCTCATACAAAGATGCCGGTTTTTTCCTGATGATACTGTCCAGGTTCACTTCCTTTGATACATAATTGCCTGGCTTTGACCCTGGTTTAAAAACAGAACAGGAAACAAGCCAGCAACAACAAAGCATTGCAACAATTTTTACCGGGGTGGTTGTAATCATTTTGAAAGATGTTTTAATTTAACCTGTATGATATTTTTCGTATGCCGAAGCATAACGTTTCAACACAATCCATTTATTGCAACATGTGGATAAAACCAGTGTTTATCAATGCTGCGGCGGTAGTAAAAGGTTAAGGTAAAGGCGGGTAAGCAAATGATACAACCTGGATCATGTCATTGTATCAACCATACAAATTTCCTGCATCTGCAGGCGGGATTTATAGAAGTATTTATTTGCCTTTTGTAGAATCAGAACTATACGGGTTGAATGGTGAATTAATTTTGTTTACTATTAATAAATCACGCAAAGAAGAAAAAAAAGAAA
>CAXTPJ010000401.1:0-4162 GCA_964245855.1 uncultured Ferruginibacter sp.
AGCTACGCCATTTATTCTTTTCGTTTATAAATCAACTTCACATCATAAAAAAATTCATGACAACAACATACAAATACCTTTTAACAGCAACTTTTTGTTTTGCTGTTTTCTTATCAACCGCACAAAATAATATGAGTAAAGAACTCTACCGCCCACTGATACATTTTACACCAAAAGCGCACTGGATCAACGATCCCAATGGCATGGTGTATCACAAAGGCTTGTACCATTTGTTCTTTCAATACTACCCGGACAGTACGGTTTGGGGGCCGATGCATTGGGGGCATGCCACCAGTAAAGACCTGCTGCATTGGGATGAACAACCGATCGGTTTGTATCCAGACAGTTTAGGCTACATCTTTTCCGGCAGTGCGGTGATCGATAAAAACAACAGTTCCGGTTTTGGCAAAAATGGAGTGGCACCCATGGTGGCCATTTTTACACAGCATGATCCGGTGGGAGAAAAATCTGGTAGTACTGTTTTTCAAAACCAAAGCATTGCCTATAGTTTAGATGATGGAAAAACATGGGTGAAATATGCCGGTAACCCGGTGATAAAAAATCCGGGCATCATTGATTTTCGTGACCCAAAAGTAATGTGGTATGAAGCACAAAAAAAATGGGTTATGACGCTGGCTACCAAAGACAGGGTTACTTTTTATTCATCGCCCAATTTAAAGGAATGGAACAAGGAAAGCGAGTTTGGCGCTACCCTTGGCGCACATGGCGGCGTATGGGAATGTCCTGATTTGTTTCCTTTAGATGACAATGGCAAACAGGTTTGGGTATTGCTGGTGAGCATTAACCCGGGCGCCCCCAACAAAGGCTCCGGCACACAATATTTTACCGGTGATTTTGACGGGCATCAATTTACGCCACACAGTACAGATACGAAATGGATTGACTATGGAACAGATAACTATGCCGGCATTACCTGGAGCAATACCGGCAACCGGAAAATTTTTATCGGCTGGATGAACAACTGGCAATATGCCAACCTGGTGCCAACCAAAGCCTGGCGTGGCGCTATGACGTTGCCAAGAGAATTGAAACTGAAACATGTTGGAAAAGAAGTTTTTTTAGCATCTGAACCAGTGAAAGAATTATCATCGCTGCAATCAGTTGCTACAGTATTTAATAAACTGAAACTTAAGACTACGGATGCAGAAGCCGGTAAAACAATCCGGGCAAAGTTCCCGTGCCGGTTAAACCTTTCTGTTGATGAAGCGGTTGACTTTTCAGTGGTTTGTGAAAACACGATAGGAGAACGGATTATGTTTAGTTATGAAAAAGCTAGCAACCAATTTGTTTTGGACCGTACCAGGTCGGGTGTAACAAATTTTGAAAAAGGATTTGCAGCAAAGCATACAGCACCAAGGATCGGCACCAGCAAAACAATGCAACTTTCATTGATTATTGATGTTGCTTCAATTGAAGTATTTGCAGATGATGGATTAACAGTTATGACAGACGTTTTTTTTCCTTATGAGCCTTATCAATTTATAGAAGTGGTTACCAGTAAGGATGCAACCATAGAAAAACTGGAATACATTCCTTTGAAACGTACGCTTAAAAACTAATCGTTTGTTTACGCAAAGACGCTAAGAAAAAATACAAGTCGCAAAGAGTATTATTCTACTTTTTTAGCGATAGCTTTTTTCTTCTTGAAAAATGTATAAGCATTATTTTAATTGTTTGAAATATAGTACAGGAAAAACTTAGCTGCCATGAAATAATGAAGTTGAACGGAGCGTCGCCAATGCAGTTGCAATGAAAAACAACTGGTGATAAAATAAAAATCTATCCGGCTATTTCATTCAGCAGGGCAGCAATTTTTACAGCAGGCAGCACATCTTTGACAGGCGTTAAAAGCAGCGCCTGTTCCGGCATGTAGCTTACAATTGCTTCGGTGGGATCCTGCACAATGTTTCTTCCACCGCATTTTTGTATGGTTACCATTGCCGCTGCCCCATCTGCATTGGCGCCTGAAAGCAGTACGGCGGTAAGCCCATTTTTATAAGTAGTGGCTGCATTGATAAAAGTAACGTCAATGCTTGGCCGGCAGTAATTTACTTTCTCCGAAGCGTCCAGCGAAACGGTGCCGTCATCTTCTGTCAGCAAATGATAATCCGGTGGCGCCAGGTAAATCCAGCCCGGCAACAACTCGTCTTTTTCATCTGCTTCTTTTACTTTTAATTTTGTTTTGGTTGCCAAAACTTCTGCCAATGCATTGTCTGACGTATTGCTGCGGTGTAATACAATAATGATAGGAATGGGAAATGGCAACTTCAATAGGGGAAGCATTACCAGCAATGCATCCAGGCTGCCGGATGAACCACCGATGACAATAAGGCGTTTGTTTATTTTACTTTCCGCCATATTTTTTCTTTGTTATCAAACTGTTTGTAATGCGAAGCGATCACTGAAAAACGCAACGACTCTTTGCTGCCCAATGCCAGGAAACCCAGTGAATCCAGGCTTTTATCAAACAACTGCAATACCCTGCCCTGAAGGTCACGGTCGAAATAAATGAGTACGTTGCGGCAAAGGATTAGTTGAAATTCGTTGAAGGAAGAATCAGCGGCCAGGTTGTGCGTTGAGAAAATCATTTTAGAAGACAATGATTTTTCAAATTGTGCATTGTTATAATTGGCGTAATAATATGTAGAAAAATCTTCTTTGCCCCCACTCCTGATATAGTTTTCAGAATTTTGCTGCATAGTGCTTACAGGAAAAATACCAGTCTTGGCTTTTTCCAAAACGGCCTGGTTAAGATCGGTGGCGTAGAGCAATGATTTGTGCAACAGGTTGGCTTCTTTCAATAAGATGGCCATAGAATAAACTTCTTCGCCGGTGGAGCAGCCTGCATGCCACACACGGATGAAAGGATAGGTTGCCAGCACAGGCAAAATATTTTCACGAAGTGATTTGTAAAAAGTTGGATCCCGGAACATCTCGGTTACATTCACTGTAACTTCTTCGATGAAGTGCATAAAGTAAACCGGTTCATTCAACAGTTTGGCTTCCATCTGGGTAAAAGAACTAAACTTTCCTTTTGCATAAAAAGCATCGATCCTTCTTTTGAGCGATGCCCGGGCATAACCGTTGAAATCGTACCCATAGCGATGTAAAATACGGTCGAGTAATTGAATGATATCACCCGTTTCTATCATGGCTGCTGTTTTAGGTATCTTTGCAACAACCCTACCAGCGTATCAACATTTACGGGTTTTGAAATGTAGGCATCCGCACCTGCAGCCAGGCATTTTTCTTTGTCGCCTACCATTGCCTGTGCCGTTACCGCCACCAGCTTTACCTCTTTTAGCGATGGCATTTCCTGTATGGCTGCCATCAGTTCGTAGCCATCCATGCCCGGCATCATCATGTCTACCAACGCTACAGCAAAGATGTTGTCTGCTTTCAGCAAATCCACTGCAGGAAAGCTTCCGTTGGCTACAACGCAGTTAAATTTATTGGCCGTTAATACTGCTTTTAAAGCAAAAATGTTACGGTCATCATCGTCGATAATTAGAATCTTTTTTTGCTGATCATCCATACCAATCTCAATAACCTTTTTCGTATAACCATATCCGTAATAAAGAAACCAACTGGTCAATATCTACGGGTTTTGAAATATAATCTGAAGCGCCTGCGGCGATGCACTTTTCCCTGTCGCCGCTCATTGCTTTCGCAGTTACGGCAATAATGGGGACTTTTTTATACGCCGGGTTTTTGCGGATGCCCCTTATGCTTTCATAGCCATCCATTTCCGGCATCATCATATCCATCAGTACCACATCGATGGAAGTACTCTCCATCAGTTTCAATGCTTCTTTACCATCCATTGCAGGTATTACTTTCATCTGGAATTTTTCCAACGCTTTCGTCATGGAATAAATATTCCGCACATCATCATCGGCCAGCAAAACGGTTTTGCCTTTCAATACATTTTCCTGCAGCAACGAACGTTCGAAATTGGGCGCCCCTTTCTTATCCTGGTTTTCCTGAACAAGATGGAGGAAGAGCGATACTTCATCCAATATGCGCTGGTAAGAATTGGCCGTTTTCATTACGATGGCATCAGCATATTTCTTGATCTTGAATTCTTCCGGCTGTGATAAGCTTTTACCGGTGAAAAGTATTACCGGTAAGTCTTCCAACC
>CAXTPJ010000402.1:0-4149 GCA_964245855.1 uncultured Ferruginibacter sp.
GCATGAATCTACCATGCAAACAACGCCGGCAATTTGCCCGGCGGTACATGAACTAACGTTACTGCCTGTACGCACAATCCGGCCAATGATTTCATGACCGGGTACGCAAGGATAAATAGTATTTTTCCAATCGTTATTTACCTGGGGGATATCAGAATGGCAAACGCCGCAATATAAAATTTCAAGCAGCACTTCATCTGCTCCCGGCTCCTGCCTTTCAAGTTCCATAGGTTGTAAAGTCTTGCCGCCTATAAGGGATCCTGATGCCCCATAAGCCAGTGTTTTAATGGTTGACATGTAGTGATGTTTTATAAAGACATACACCAAAGAAAAACAGTGCCATAAAAGCTGCCACCTGCAAGCAACCTGTCCATACAATTTAAAACGACAAAATACAGTATATAAATTAATTTTGGCAGTCACCCGTTTTTGTTCTGGCATGGCGATTAAAAACTACCCGTAATAATTTTTATTAAAATGACGGGCATTTATTTCTACTCAAATTTCCGCACAACGGGATATAGCAGCCGGTTAATTGGCTTACACAATGGCAATATAAACATGTTGCATCCTCTTTATAACCTACTTGCATACAAAGAAAAAATCCCTGGATACTATGGCATGATAATTAATTATAGGACAAAAGAAATTAAAAATCATTTTATGTTGAAAACAATCAAAGTATTTTTAGCCGGTATTGTAATTGGTATCCTGATCGCCCCAGACAAAGGTTCCAGGACAAGAAGAAGAATTGCGGATAAAATTTCCGGGGCCGCAGAAGGTGCAGGCAATTATGTAAGTGAAAAAGCAGCAGCAGTCAATTCAACGCTTGATTCCGCAGAGGATTTGCTGGATAAAAATTTAAGCTGATAAATGTTTCTTTTAAATGACGTTGCCGTTATGATAACTCATATAAAATAAAATGAATGCTAAAAAAAGCAATTAAATGACTTTTATTGTTTATTAATCCAACCGGTTAAGCCTTCCTGTTGCACAAGATAAAAGTCGTTATAAACTCCCACAATAGAAATATCTGTTCCAGCCGGCAATACCCTACCTGCCGAACCCGCAACCGGCTGGTCAAATATTTTTTTTGCTGCCTTTAATTTTTCTTTATATAATGGCTGTCCGGTAACCGAACTGCTATTAATGAATCCTGTTCGTTTATCCGGCAACGTTACTTTATATAAATTAGTTGAGGCAGACGTGATAAATACTGTTTGCCCTGCGGGCAAGTTACCAGTTTTGCTATCGTTGCCTGCATTGCTGATTAATTTTGATACAGCAGCGGTACGCACCCATCGATTGATATTGGAAGTGCTGGCCGTAATGTTTTTAGGTATGCTGTTGCTGCTATCAACAAATGCCTGCGGATCAATTGCTCCATTACCGGTATATATGCCGAAATGAAGATGTGGTACCGTATGTTGGGCATTGCCTGTCTTTCCTATTAAGCCAATAGTTTCACCTTTATTTACCCGCTGGCCCGTTACAGCCAGTTGTTTATTTAAGTGAGCGTAATAGACAGTATACAATTTGTTGTCAGGCTTCATAAAAATCACTTTTCCTCCTAGTTTATTTTCACTAACACTTGTTACCATTCCATCAGACACAGCAAGGGCCGGGGTTTCAAATACCGCAGCGATATCTATCCCTTCATGCTTCCTGGCTCCATTATCCCTTCCCACGCCCCAGGTACTTATTATTTTAGGTTTACCGGATTGCTGCACAGGGAAAGCAAGTGATGGAGTAGAAATCAGTTCAACTGTATAATCTGTTGACTTCAACAATTCCGGTTGCAGGCGGATAATGTAAAACCCACTGGCAGTAGCTTCATACATCAGTTGCCTGGAAGTTGTATCAGCCGCTGCTAACAATTTAAATGTAGCCCTGGCATCCACTTGCCACAATTCTGTAAACACTTTCAGGTTGCCTGCAGGATTTAAGGTAGTGGATACCTTTAAAATTTGGCCTCTTTGTAACGTAATACGAAAACTCACTGCACGCGGTTTATCTGAAGCAAAATATCCTGTTTCTTTATAAGGCAGCTTTACATTAATCGCTTCCCGCAAACTATTTGAGGCAGCCATAAACCATAATTGTCCTAGAGCTGTCTGGTGAAGCCCAGCCTGCGTAAGCGCATTTCCATACGCTTCATGCGGGGAACGGGGTGCAGCTAAAGTATTTTTAATAGCATTGCAGGAAATGAGTTGTAACAATAAAGCAATCGACAACAATGCGGTATACCCAACCTTGATCATGATATTTTTTGGATAGAAAAGACAAATAGCAAGCCGGAAGAATTCTTTATTTTCAGATACATACGTGCATTACATGGCTTTGGTTAGCAAAGTAAAATTCATCAGTTGTAATAGAGCAGTTCTAATATGCTATCAGTACGGTTGTTGTTGATGAAATATTATATCCAGGTTATCACACAAAGTATTCGTGGAAGTTATTGCCCAAAAAATCTTTTAGTCATAACATATCACATCATCAAAACTGGCTTGATTATTTGTTTGTATTTATTCAAATGATTGGCATTGAAACGGTACACTTCAACCAGCCTTTATTAACTTCTTTTACAGACCTCAATCGTTTCTTAACATTATGAAAATTGGATTTCACGGCGCAGCCCGTACTGTTACAGGTAGCAAACACTTGGTTACTTTTAAAAACGGCCTGCAAATTTTATTGGACTGTGGCATGTTCCAGGGAATGGGTAGCCAGACCAATGTACTCAACGGCGAGTTTGGATTTGACCCTTCAACTGTATCATTTTTGCTATTGTCACATGCACACATTGATCACTCCGGCCTAATTCCAAAACTCGTAAAGGAGGGATTTAAAGGGAAAATATTTTGCACTACAGCAACCCGTGAACTAACAGAAATACTGCTGCTTGACAGCGCTGCCATCCAGGAACATGAAGCAGAACTGCACAACAAAACCAGCAATGAAATGATAACCCCATTGTACAATCTACAGGATGTCCAGGATAGCTTTCTCTTGTTTGAAGAAGTTAGTTATGATAAACCTTTTGCATTAACGGATAGCATTCAGGTTGTATTTAATAACACCGGCCATTTGGTAGGAAGTGCAAGTATACATATCACCGAAGATGAGGAGGATAAAACCACTACCCTGTTGTTCAGTGGCGATGTAGGCAGGTACCGCAGCACCTTGTTACAATGCCCTGCGGTATTCCCCAGGGCTGATTATATTATTTTGGAAAGTACGTATGGCAACAGTACACATGCACCAGGGATTAGCTCGGTTGATCCGTTGTTGCAAGCCATTAAAAAAACTTGTCTGCAAAAAAAGGGAAAGCTGGTAATACCTGCATTCAGTGTGGGAAGGACACAGGAAATTTTATATGCCCTCAATCAACTGGAGTTGGAAAAACGGTTACCGGAGTTACCTTATTTTGTTGACAGCCCGTTGAGCAAAAGAGCAACCGATGTAATTAAAACGCACATGGATCATTTTAACGACCGTTTGCAGGAAGTATTGAAAGTTGATACTGATCCTTTTGATTTTGCAGGCCTGAAATATATTGAAACAGTTGAGGACAGCAGGACGCTGGCTCATTATCAAGCGCCTTGCATAATTATTTCAGCAAGCGGCACCGCTGATGCAGGAAGGGTAAAACACCATTTGTACAGCACTATCAATGATCAAAAAAACACTGTATTATTCGTAGGTTATTGCCAGGAAAAAACAACCGGTGGCCAACTATTAAACGGTGCAAAAACAATTGATTTGTTTGGTGAAGATCACGAGGTACTGGCAGAAATTGATTCACTGACTTCTATGAGTGCCCATGGCGATATGGATGACCTGTGTAAATTTATCAGTTGCCAGGAACCTGAAACTGTGAAAGGCATTTTCCTTGTTCATGGAGAATATGCTATGCAAAAAGACTTTGCTGCAAAATTGGAAAGAAAAGGTTTTGCTAATATCCTTATCCCGGGAATACATGAAGTAACTGAATTAGGTTAGTCGTGCATTGGTACAATTCAACATCATACTATAGAATTTACATTATGTTATGAGAAGAGAAATTATTGATACCGCTAAAAAATAATTTACCACCCAGGACAAATCTTATTCAATAAACATAGGGAGGCAATTCAGTGAAGAACAACC
>CAXTPJ010000403.1:0-4146 GCA_964245855.1 uncultured Ferruginibacter sp.
TTGGTTTGGTCACGCCAACGGCGTGATTGAAAAAATGCGCAGCAAATTTTTTCAAAAAAAGCAAAAGCAGTGGCGTTCCGGTTACGCAGCCCCACCGGCTGAGGAAGTGAAACCCAGTTAATTTAAAAGAGGTATTGAAAACTTTATTGAATTAATCTTCTCAATAAAAATTCAATGCAGAGAGAATTTATTGATCAATTATCTATCGTTTAAGACAATTACAAACATGACAGAATTTCATTCAAAACTGCAATGGCACTGTTTTTACAGCTTGTTAAGTGTTAAACAATTTTTTAACTAAAAACAAAACATCATGCACTACAATCAGTCATGCGCCGCAAAAGGCAACCACCACGGAAACAGGAACCTGTTTATCCGCTCCATGCAACGGGCAGCCGTAAACATTTTTAAAACAGACAACAGCTACGAATTGCTGGTGTTTGCGCCCGGCCGCATCAAAGAACATTTTCATTTAGGCGTTCATGGAAATGAACTAACCGTTTCTTACACGCCACCAGAAGGTTTTCCCCGCCCGGAATGGGTATTGAGGGAATACAGCAGGGGCGGTTTTAAACGCAGCTTCACATTAAACGACAATGTGGACACCAACAACATCTCCGCAAAATATGCAGATGGTGTATTGGAAGTAAGCCTTCCGCTTATTGCCGGCAAAGAAAAAACAACACAGGAAATTGTGATCAATTAAATCATTGATCTTATGCAAACGGGCATCTTAAAAAGATGCCCGTTTTTTTATGGAACTATAAACATTTTTTCGAGTAAATGTATTAAAAATATACCCGGTATCCTTTTGCCATTACTCTTACCAGTTATTGGATAAGGGGCATCTTTTAGGTTGGTGACGCCAACGGCGGCATTCAAAAAATGCGCAGCAAATTTTTTGAAAAAGCTAAAAGTAGCCCCGTTGCAATAACGCAGCCGGCCGGCTGTGGAGGCAAGTGCAATATTCTAAATCCTCATTGTTTTAGAGTTAGCTCATAGACTCTTCATAAAGTTTATGAGCTTCTTTTTGTTCACGGCACCGGATCATATCCATGTCCGCCCCAGGGATGGCAACGAACAATACGCCTCGCAGTAAGCCACAAACCTTTAATAGGTCCGTATTTTTTAAATGCCTCAATCCCATAATGAGAACAGGTAGGCGTAAACCGGCACCGTTTACCTAAACAGGGCGATATAATCCATTGGTATAGTTTTATCAAAAAGATTAACGGCCAGCTAAGTATTTCCAACAGTTTCTTCATGTAATATCTTTTTCAATTTTGTCAGCACCGTTTTCATTTTAGCTGACACCAGTTCATATTCGGGCAATTCTTTTCCTAAAAAAATGATAAACATCCGTACGTTTTTACCGGATTGCTGTAAGCCATTTTGCAGTTCATTTTTTTGCAGCCGGTACGCCTCCCTCGTCAATCTTTTAACCCTGTTACGGTGTACTGCTTTTTTAAAATAGCGCTTACTAACACTGAAGGCTGCCTGCAAAACAGGCATTACAATTTCCTGCTGCGGCGGCAATTGTTGATACACCACTTTAAAAGGAAATACAGAGAACGACTTACCATCAACAAATAATTGTTCAATGCCTTTACGGCTTTTCAACCGCTCCGTTTTGCCCAGTGTATATGTTGCTTTTGTTTGCAATGCTGTAAAATTAAAAAAGCCCTCCTAAAGGAGAGCTTATATTTTTCATTCCTGTTAAAAGGATGTATTGTCTTATTTTTTACCGAAACGCTCGTCAGAAACAGTCAGTTTAGCACGGCCTTTATTACGACGGCTGGCTAATACTTTACGACCGTTAGCAGTCTTCATGCGCTCACGAAAACCATGAACGTGTTTTCTGCGGCGTACATGCGGTTGGTATGTTCTTTTTTTACCTGGCATTGTATTAAATTTTTCCTTTTAAAAATATTTTTTAAAAACGCTTTTTATTACACTCACCAGGGCACCATCCCTGCTGTTTGTGAAAGGACGGCGAAAGTAGTACAAAATTTTGAATTAAGGAGTAGAAAAGTAAAGAATATTTGGTATTTAAAGCGCCAGATGGGTTGATTTTATTGGTTCCCCGTAAAAAATGGCTGCTTTGGCATCAAAGTCTGCCGCCGAATCGGTTGTGTAAAAACTTAGTTGGCTGTTGGTTTCACATTGCCCGGCTATTTCCGGGTGCCGCTGCAGGTAATCAGCCAGGCTGTTGGCAACAATTGCTCCCTGTGAAATAATGGAGATACCACCCGGTAAAAACTGTCGGATTTTATTTGCCAGCAATGGATAATGCGTACAGGCCAGCAGCAGCGTATCAATTTCTCCCGACTGGCTTAACAGGTTTTGCAAATGCTTTTGTATAAAATAATCTGCACCGGGGCTGGTGTGTTCATTGTTTTCTACCAATGGAACCCACATGGGACAGGCTTCCTGGAAAACCTTTACTGCCGGGAAAAACTTTTCCATCTCTATCAGGTATGATTTTGATTGAACTGTTCCCACTGTTCCTAAAATACCTACGTTACCGGTTTTAGTAAACTCACCTATTATTTCTGATGTTGGCCGTATAACGCCGAGCACCCGTTTGGTTGGGTCTATCTCCGGCAAATCGTTCTGCTGAATGGTGCGGAGTGCTTTGGCAGAAGCGGTGTTGCAGGCTAAAATCACTAAGGGGCGACCCTGTGTAAAAAACCATTCTACACATTGTAAAGTGTATTGGTAAACCGTATCAAAACTGCGTGGGCCATAAGGCGCACGGGCATTGTCGCCCAGGTAAACATAATCGTACTGCGGCAGCTTTGCTGCTATTTCTTTCAGCACTGTTAAGCCGCCATAGCCACTGTCAAATACGCCGATTGGCCCTTTTACCATGTCTCAAAAATAAGAAAGCCATCCCGCAAAACGGAATGGCTTAATGAATTATTTCAGTTGAATTAATTATGGTTTTTTAGCAGGTGTGCCTGTTTTTGCAGGTGCTGCTGCTTTTTCACCGATGCCCATTTTCTTTTTCACCAATGGCAAAATATCATCGCCTGTAGGGCCAACCAATACCGCTGCTTCTTCCAAAACATAAGTATAACCGGCTTCTTTAGCAGTTGATTTAATACCTTCAGTTGCTTTAGCCCTGATAGGAACGATCAACGCCTGTGATTTTTCCTGTATCATTTGCTGCATGGTTTGCTGCCATCCCTGTACTTTCTGATATAAAGCAATGAGGTCGTTCCTTCTTAATTCTTTTGCAGCAGGGGAAAGTTTTGCTGAATCGATTCCAAAAAGACTGTCTTTTTCATTCAGTTCACGATAGTAATCGCTTCCCTGTTGTTGCAAAGAAGTTTGATAATCCTGCAACTGAGCGTTGGCTTTTTCTGTTTCCGGCATTGATCCGATCAACTCTTCTGTGCTGATATAGCCAATTTTACCCTGGGCTGACACAGTATTGGTAAAACCAAAAACTGAAATGGTAACCACCAACGTTAGTACTAATTTTTTCATTGTTGTTTGTGAATGTTTAAAATCTTTCCTTGTTTCTTAATTGGTTACAAGGCAGGTGTTGTGAATAATTATACTTGAATTTAGTTTTCCTTTCCAAATATAGATAAGCGACAAGTCAGCTTTTTTATATCAATGGCTGCACCGCTTTTGCCTATTGTGATTTATTTAACGCCCAAAAACCTAAGCACATCATCGCTCTTATCCAATTTTGGGTCGGCAAAGATAACGGTAATTCCTTCACTTTTATCCAAAATAAAGTCATACGATTTTTCCACCGCCAGTTTTTGAATTGCTGTGTAAACCTTGTCCTGTATTGGTTTTATCAGTTCCTGCCTTTTTTTAAACAGGTCGCCTTCAAAACCAAAGCGCTTTTTTTGCAGGTCCCTTACCTCCTTTTCTTTATTGTATAATTCATCTTCCCTTTTCTTTTTCAACTCATCGCTCAGCATTACTTGCTCAGCATCGTAGTCTTTATACATTTTATCCAAGGCAGTTTGCCTGGTTTCAATTTCCTGTTGCCATTGGGCGCTAAACTGGTTAAGCCTTGTCTGAGATTCTTTATACTCCGGTAATTTCTCCAAAATGTATTTTGAATCGATTACTGCATAGCGCTGCGCTTGTACTGCTACTGATAAAAAGAAGTAACAAGCGGCT
>CAXTPJ010000404.1:0-4134 GCA_964245855.1 uncultured Ferruginibacter sp.
ATTATTTTTTTGAATTCTATATTTCTTGGTTACAATACCCTTCAATTCTTTATTGATCTCTTTCTGGTATTCTTGTTTGTTATTATTATAATTGTAACAAACAAAGAAAATAACTATAAGTAAAAAAAATAGTAATATAACACGGGTACCTTTTCTTTCTGTTATTTCTAATTTTTCCATATAATTATTGACGTGCATTAGGCGCTCTTCTAGGTACAAGGGTAGAGGATGAGACGTTACCACCTCCGCTTGCTCCAGAACTTGGGGAAGGAAGTTTTTTAAATAAATTTTTCATATCTAATCCTACCGACAAACCTCCAAACCCTCCACTAAAAGTTGGCATTTTGGTTTTATCTGCAATATCTGCCAAACTACCCCAGCTATACCACTTACCCCCTTCACCTCCAAAACCTTTACCGCTTAAACCAAATCCAACTTGACTTCCTGCTCCTTCTAATATTGTGGGTTCATAAAATCCCTTTCTCTCTGTTGCAGAGCCCCACATACCACCAGAAGTAACAGAGATGCCCCACGGCTTATTTATACTGGCCCCTCCTGATCCACTTGTATACTCAACAAACCCGCTACCTTTTAAGTATCCTTGAAAACTTGATTCAGATACAGTGGCATTTACTAGGTTCACATTCTTATTGGTATAGCTTCCTACAAAATCGTTGTCTTTATAAAAGTCTTTATATTCTGGTGAATTTATTGTCCTAACATCTACCGGATAATTAGCGTCAGGATAATTTCCTCCCGCTTTTGGAATTAAAACGCTTTTTTGAAACACCTGCGTGTATTCCCTTCCTTTCGTTGAAGCATAATTAGCAATATTATACTCAATTGTAATGCCAGCAGGTAAATCTTTATCGTAGGTAAGTGTTGCAGAGGCCCCACTTATATCCATGTTATGAGAACCACCACCATAATGCTGAGCACTCATAAGCTGATCAACTCTTTCACTACTCATTTTAGAATGCAAAGCGTCGTATGTTAGTTTTCGCATATCATAAATGCTTATATAGGTGGGTGATTGCAACATTGCTTCAAAGAGTGAACCAAATGTTGGATCTGTTATTGATAATTTAAATTCCAAGCCATCTTGGTCTCTTCCTGCAATCGGACAGTTACTTGCAAACTGATACGGAGTAAGTTTCGGATAAGATTTCGTTAAGGGGTCAACAGACTTAAACCTAGCCACTCTTGGATCATAGATTCTAAACCCATAATCATACTGCACCACACCGTCTTTATCATCGTGCTCTTTTCCATTGAACCCATAACGGTAGTCATTTGACGACGAATACTTCCTACCCGGCATCATCATCCCAAAGGGATAGTAATACAAATCCTTTAAAAGCCCATTCTAACTACATCTGAAAGAATTTTCACCTCTCAAATTTATCCCATAAAAATCATTTTTTAGCATATATTGAAGTAGTTTCTAACACCTATAAATTAACCTGCCGTGCAAGATAAGCCCATCAAAAAAGAACTGGACTTTTTACAACTGTATCAAAAGTTCGTTATAGCCAATACATCCGGTAAGAGGCTGCAGCCCAATGGCAAAAAGATTTCCCCAGGTACCACCGAAAATTACATTTCATTGCAAAAATTATTAATCAAATTTTGCAGCGATAAAAAAGTATCGTTGCGGTTAAGGCCGGTTGCAAAACTGCAAAAAAGAGAACTGGCAACAGAGAAAAATTACTGGAAAAAGTTTTACCAGAAATTTACGCAATATCTCAGTAATGATTGCGGGCATTATGATAATACCATTGGGCAGCATATTAAAAACCTGCGGGTATTTTTCAATTACTGCAATAAAGATTTGCTGTTAGGCGTGGGGGATTTTCACAAACAGTTTTATGTACGCAAAGAAGAGATATCCATCATCACTTTGTTGCCGGAAGAATTGAATTTTTTTATTTACAACGAAGTTTTTGAAAGTTCGCTTTCACCGAGGTTAAAGAGAGTAAAAGATTTTTTTGTTTTTGGCTGCACCGTAGCACTGCGTTTTTCTGATTTGATACTCCTGAATAAAACGAACCTGCGTATAGTGAATGATCATACTTACCTGGTGGTGCGTTCAAAAAAAGTGAGTGCTGATACTTCTATACGGCTGCCGCAGTATGCCATTGAAATAATACAACGCTATAAATTAAAGAATGGAAAATTATTACCGCACTTTAATAAGGTTAATCTTAATAAATACATTAAAGAACTGGTAGCCCTTGCAGGGCTTGATCAGCCCATTGGAAAAAAGAGGGAACGGATGGGAAAGGCAAAAGAAATATTGAAAGAAAGCAACAACAAAAAAACAGCCTATCGGTTTTGCGACCTGGTTACCACCCACACCATGCGCCGTACTGCTATTACTACCATGCTGTGCCTGGGCATGCCCGAAATGGCGGTAAGAAAAATAAGCGGGCATTCACCCATGAGCAAAGAATTTTTCAGGTATGTTTCATTGGCACAAACATACCTTGACAACGAGACGGCTAAAATGTTTGAGCAGTTGAAAGAAAGAGGAATGTCAAAAAGTTTATTGAAAGTAGTTTGAGGAAATAATATCATTTGGAGTGCAAGCGTTGAAATACCTGGTCAATATACAGGTTCACCGGTATGGCCTCCATTTAATTATTCAATTTTTCCAAAGCCAGCACAACCGCCTCAAACACTTCTTCCTCCGTATATGCTTTCGGCTCAAACTTTTCACCAATCACCTTTTCATACAATTCAATGTAACGGTTACTGATAGTGGTAATCCATTCACCACTCATTTCCGGAACGGTTTGTCCTTCTTTGCCCATAAAATTATTGGCAATCAGCCATTCCCTTACAAACTCTTTGCTTAGTTGTTTCTGGCGCTCGCCCGCGGCCTGCCTTGCTTCATAACCATCCGCATAAAAATAACGGGAGGAATCAGGCGTATGTATCTCATCCATCAAATAAATGGTATCGCCGATCTTGCCAAATTCATATTTGGTATCTACTAAAATAAGTCCTTGTTTGGCGGCCAGTGCTTTGCCACGTTCAAACAAAGCGAAAGTATATTGGTCAATGATGGTATAATCTTCAGCGCTTACAATGCCCTGTGCAATAATATCTTCTTTGCTGATGTCTTCATCATGCCCTGCGCTTGCTTTGGTGCTGGGGGTAATGATGGGCGTTGGGAAAAAATCATTTTCTTTTAATCCTTCAGGCAATGTTACGCCGCACAATATTCTTTTACCGCTTTCGTAGGTGCGCCAGGCATGGCCGGTGAGGTTGCCCCGGATCACCATTTCCACTTTAAATGGCTCACATCTTTTGCCGATGCTGCTGTTGCCGGTTGGCGTGGCCAGCAACCAGTTAGGACAAATATCTTTGGTGGCATCCAGCATATATGCAGCGATCTGGTTCAGCACTTGTCCTTTAAAAGGAATAGCCCTTGGCAGTATCACATCAAAAGCAGAAATGCGGTCGCTGGCGATCATTACTAAGAGGTTGTCACCGATGGAATAAACATCCCTTACTTTGCCGCTGTAGAAGTTGGTTTGCTGTGGAAATTGAAATGATTTCATGCCGCTAAATTAGTATCAACCATATTAACAGCATACAGATGGAGGAATTAATTTTTTATAAGTACAGTGTTTGATTATGTACTAATGTGAAATAACATACCGTTCATTTACTTCTTTGCTTTGATGCAAAGAAGTAACAGGAAAAATCAAAGCTGCATAAAAAAGGCTAAAAATTTAATTGTATGGCTAAAATGAAATTAGCTCCAGCTTCAACAAATGTCCGGGCCTAAGTACAACTTACTATCAAAAAGCAAAGCCAGGCTTTGGTAACCTCCATTTCATTTCTTAACGCCACACAATTAAATTTTTGTAACGCCTTTTTTATAAGGCCGGACAGAAACGGCTTCGTTGGTTTACTATGGATTTATTTTAAAGGCTTAATACAAAAAAATTTGTTTGGGAGATAACATTGCTTATTTTGCCCGTTATTATCTAACCGCTAAAGATTGCTATATGAAGAAAACCAAAAACTATTGGCTGTTGCTATTGCTGGCTAGTATGTTTACCATCGCCGCATCCGCACAAAATACCACCATCTCCGGTAAGGTAGAAAACAGTACCACCAAAG
>CAXTPJ010000405.1:0-4129 GCA_964245855.1 uncultured Ferruginibacter sp.
ATCATTTCCCGTAATATCAGGGTGTACGATTTTGTGATTTATAACCGCCGGGGCGAAATGGTGTTCCGTACAAAAGATATCAACCAGTCCTGGGATGGGAGGTACAAAGGAAAAATACAGCCGGGTAATTATGTGTACATGGTTTCGTATTCACGCTGCAATGTAATCAGCCGTGAAATAGTAAAGGGCAATGTGATCATCATCCGGTAACAACAGTCTTTTGTCAATCAATTATACCAAACAGCATAACCTTTTCTTCTAAGATCCAGCGCCAGCCTGGCTTCCATCTTTAATGCCTCTTCCTGTGTCATCGGTTTGGTATTCAGGTGTTCATACAAACTTGGCCGCAGATAAGTACCGTACTGCTCTACAATATTTGCAGATAATTTGTGCCCTTTTTTGTTGACATATCCCGTTTTATGCTGCTGCAATCTTTCTGCTGGTGTCTTACTCGTCATGCCAACATACAAACATTGCAATACGCCATTAAACTGCGGATTAGCTGCACGGAATTTTGCATTGTCAGTAAATACCCGCTTCGATAATTCAACAACATATACACTGTAAGTAGCTTTTGGCACCTGTTAAATTTATTACTGCAAAGTAAACGGCATCTGTTATTGTAAACAAGTTTAATAATGAACTCAACATTGCTTTCAAACACAACTGCTCCGGTTGTTTACAATTTTTTATTGCAGCTTGTAACATATTTTTTGTTACCGGCATTTGTTTTTCATACCAGCCCGAAAGATTCATTCTTGCAGGTCATCAGTATTGGCAACGTTCCTTTCATCTTCGGTTTTTCATGGCATCACGTTAAATTATAAGCACAGGTAAATCACAACTTTGCTTTTCTTATACAACATGCCTGTGTAAAATCCGGTCAAACTTAAACTGTAGTTTTCCCTTTATTTCTCCCATTTATATTTTAAATTGTACCAAAATGATTCGTATGAAAAATACATCCCGGAGGGAATTTTTGCAAACATCTTCTGTATTGCTTGCTGCAGCCATGATCGGTTCTTCATTTGATACTAAAAAGGATACACTTAATTTGTCCTTTTCTACCTTGGGTTGCCCGGATTGGACGTTTCAGCAGATCATTGATTTTGCTGTATTGCACGGGTATAGTGGCTTGGAGATCCGTGGCATACAAAGAGAAATGGACCTTACCAGATGCAACGAATTCAACAGCCCGGAAAACATAAAAGCTACCGTTAAAAAAATGAAGAAAAACAGGTTGAAGTTTATTGACCTGGGTTCTTCTGCAACGCTGCATTTTCCTGAAGGTGAAGAAAGAAAAAAGAACCTTACTGAAGCAAAAAGATACATCGATTTGGCACAGGCGATCGGTTGCCCTTTTGTGAGGGTTTTCCCAAACAATTTTATAAAAGAGCAAACCAAAGAACAAACCATCGGTTACATAGTCAACGGCCTGCTCGAATTGGGCGAATATGCCAAAGGGAGCGAAGTAACAGTATTGCTGGAATCTCATGGCGACCTTGTAAAAATTGATGACCTTGAGCATGTAATGCAATCAGCCGAACATGAACATACAGGTATGATATGGGACATCTGCAACATGTGGAGCAGCACCGGGGAAGCGCCGTCACAGGCGTATGCCCGGTTGAAAAAATACATCCGTCACACCCACATCAAAGACGCCATTAAAGCAGATGACAAAATCCAGTACCAGTTATTGGGCAAGGGAAAAGTACCCATCTTCCAGGGCATCGATGCATTGGCCAGCGATGGTTACAAAGGTTACTATAGTTTTGAGTGGGAAAAATTATGGCACCCGGAAATTGATGCGCCGGAAGTGGCCATAGCAGCCTACCCAACAACAATGAACGAACATTTTCAGCGGATAAAAAATGAAAAATTTTAATGATGAATGGAAACGCTGATGTGGCGGGTAGGAACGGATGAAACTGATTTGATATAGTCCACTCCATCTCTCCAAACCAGCTTCATCCATAATTTCATCAGAAATAAATCCTTTTTTAAACAGCCCAATCAGTGTCATCAGCATTCTATCAAAAATAGAAATACAGGTATAAAAGGTGAACTAATAAATAAAAATCCGCTTCACCCGCCTGGATCAGTCTAATCCGTGTTTCTATCAAAAATTAAAAAATCCGTTTTCATCCGCTCAAACAGCGTCATCAGTGTTCCCATCCAATAAAAAATAACATGCCGGATACAACCTATATCAATAACAAAGCAACCCAACAAAATACTTACGATGCCATCATTGTTGGCTCTGGCATCAGCGGGGGATGGGCAGCAAAAGAATTGTGTGAAAAAGGATTGAAAGTATTGTTGTTGGAAAGGGGCGGGAATGTTCAACACCCCAACTATCCAACTGCCAATAAAAATATCTGGGAATTCGATCACCGCCTGCACCTAACGGAAGCGGATAAACGAACACAGGTTGTACAAAGCAGGCATTGGTCTTTCCGGGAAGACAACCGGCATTTTTATATCAACGATCAGCAAAACCCTTATGATGAAACCAAACGTTTCGACTGGATCAGGGGCGACATAGTTGGCGGCCGCTCCCTGTTATGGTCGAGGGCATGCTACCGCTGGAGCGACCTTGATTTTGAAGCAAACTTAAAGGATGGCCAGGGTATGGACTGGCCCATCCGTTACAAAGACATTGCGCCCTGGTACGATTATGTTGAATCTTTTATCGGCGTAAGCGGCCAGGCAGAAGGCATCCCTCACTTGCCCGACGGCATTTTTCAACCACCCTTTGAAATGAATGCAGTAGAAAAACATTTCAAAGAAAAAATAGAAACCAGTTACAGCGACCGCAAGGTCATTATGGGCCGAACCGCCAATTTAACCATGCCGGTACAGGGGCGTGGCCAATGCCAGGCAAGGGACCTTTGCCACCGGGGATGCCCGTTTGGCGCCTACTTCAGCACCAATGCCAGCACCATGCCGGCAGCCTATGCAACGGATAATTTAACGGTTCGGCCATATGCTTTGGTCAACAAAGTATTGTATGATGAACAAAAACAAAAAGCAACCGGTGTTGAAATAATTGATACCACAACCAATCAAACAATTGATTTTTTTGCAAAGGTTATTTTCCTGAATGCCTCTACCGTTGCAACGGGTTTTATTTTACTCAATTCTACCTCGTCCCGTTTTCCCAATGGGCTGGGCAATGGCAGCGACCAGGTGGGTAGAAATTTAATGGATCATCACAAAGGGCTTTCCGCTTCAGCCTGTGTTGATGGCTTTGAAGATAAATATTACTATGGCCGCAGGGCAGTCAGCCTCTATGTTCCCCGCTTTAAAAATGTAAAAGTTAAGGAACCCAACTTTCTTCGTGGCTATCATTATGGCGGCGGCGCTTACCGTGGAAGGCAACAAAATATAGAAGCTGTTATTGGAACTGAATTAAAAAATGGTTTGATAGAACCCGGCGGCTGGCGGGTTAGCATGTACGGTTTTGGTGAATGTTTGCCCTACCAGGATAACAGGGTTACGCTGAACCATGATAAAAAAGATCATTGGGGCAGGCCGGTAGTTGCAGTGGATTGTGAGTTTAAAGAAAATGAAAAAGCCATGCATGAAGACATGGGCAACACCGCAAAAGAAATGCTGGAGCGTGCAGGCTTCAAAGATATTTATATCAGCAATCCCATGTCATTTCCCGGCAATGCCAATCATGAAATGGGTACTGCAAGAATGGGAAAAGATGCAAAGACATCGGTACTCAACAACTTTAACCAAATGCATGAAGTGCCCAATGTTTTTATTACCGATGGCTCCTGCATGGTTTCCAGTTCCTGCGTCAACCCTTCATTAACCTATATGGCGCTCACGGCAAGGGCCTGCGATTACGCTGTAAAAGAAATGAAGCGGTTGAACCTATAATTTTTTTTGTTTACCAGCTTTGGTATTTCATAGCGACAGCATTGGCGACGCTCCGTTCATCTTCAGTTTTTCATGGCATCATGTCTTTGACAGACCACATTTATAAAATTAAATTAAGTGCATAAATGGTGCAAACAGGCAATTGCAATAACAAGAATAAATCAGTTTCTTTATTAAACTATTCCTGTTAATACAATTCTTAGCCGGCATGAGAAAATCCATCACCGAAACACTG
>CAXTPJ010000406.1:0-4116 GCA_964245855.1 uncultured Ferruginibacter sp.
CTGAGCCAATGTATGTCGCCCGGTCAACCTGGTCACGCAATGATATCTGTGCAGTAAAATCAGTAAAATTCAATGAATCCAGCACATACAGCACCATGTCGATCACCTTCTTAAATTCATCTTTTACCTGGTTGGGCATGCAAAATAAATGCGCATCATCCTGGGTAAAACCTCTTACCCTTGTAAGGCCATGCAATTCTCCATGCTGTTCGTAACGGTACACTGTTCCAAATTCGGCCAAACGCAATGGCAGGTCTTTGTAACTGCGGGGCGATGTTTTATAAATTTCGCAGTGGTGCGGACAGTTCATCGGTTTTAAAAAGAACTCCTCCCCTTCCTGCGGCGTTTTGATCGGTTGAAAACTATCCTTGCCATATTTTTCATAATGGCCGGAAGTAACATATAAATTTTTATGGCCGATATGTGGCGTAACTACCGGAACGTAGCCGGTATCAATTTGTGCTTTCTGTAAAAACTGTTGCAGCCTTTCTCTCAACATAGCACCCTTCGGCAACCACAAAGGCAGGCCCATGCCTACTTTTTCCGAGAAAGCAAATAATTCCAGTTCTTTACCCAATTTGCGGTGGTCCCTTTTCCTGGCTTCCTCCATCAATACATTGTACTCATCCAGTTCTTTTTGCGAAGGGAAAGTAACGCCGTAAATACGGGTAAGCATTTTATTCTTTTCATCATTCAACCAATAAGCACCGGCAATATTAGTGAGTTTGATGGCTTTGATAAAACCGGTGTTGGGAATGTGCGGCCCACGGCACAGATCGGTAAAATTGCCCTGTGTGTAGAAAGTAATTTCGCCGTCATTCAAGCGGTCAATAATTTCTAATTTATATTGATCGCCTTTGTCTGTAAAATATTTTACCGCATCTGTTTTGCTGACTTCCTTCCTTTCAAAAGTGGAATTGTTCCTGGCCAGTTCAACCATTTTCTTTTCCAGCTTTGCCAGGTCTTCTTCACCCAATGGTTGTCCGCCCAAATCAACATCATAATAAAATCCTTTTTCGCCCGGAGGGCCATAACCAAATTGTACGCCCGGGTAAAAAGATTCCAATGCCTCTGCCAGTAAGTGGGCAGAGGAATGCCAGAAAGTGCTTTTGCCTTCGGTTTCATTCCAGGTCAATAATTGTAAAGAAGCATCCGTTGTTATCGGCCTCGATGCATCCCATACAACCCCATTTACTTTAGCAGCCAGTACTTTTCTTGCCAGCCCTTCGCTGATCGATTTAGCTATATCCATGGCTGATACCCCTTGCTCATACTCCCTTACAGCTCCATCCGGCAATGTAATTTTTATCATGTTCGCTTATCTTTATGCTTTAATTTGGCTGCAAATTTAACGAACTCTTGGCGAAGGAAGAACATATCTGAAATAACTTTGTCTGCTAAGCATTTTTGCACACTCAAATGCGATTTAATTTTACTGAAAGTCATTATGAAAATGAAAAAATTTATACTCTTTACCTTTCTTTTTTTTACTGTTATTTCCACCTTCGCTCAAAAGATCAATGGCCAGTGGCGTGGGTATTTCAATAGCAAAGGCGATATAGTTTTAAGCGGCGGCGACAATACAGAATATGTGCTGGAACTGGAGGTCAAAGGCACCGAAGTATCCGGTTTTTCCTATTCCTATTTCCAGGGAAGAAAATATTATGTGATCTGTAAATTAAAAGGCATTTATTATAAAGCCAGCAAAAGTATTAAGGTAACGGAAACGGAAAAAGTAAAAGGGTTTACGCCGCCCGATTTTGTTGATTGTTTCCAGGTACATTATTTAACCTACGAAAAAGAAGGCGGCACAGAAAAGTTGGCTGGCCGGTGGGAAACCGCACCAGGACAAAGATCCGGCTGCGGCGATGGCAGCACCACTTTGATCAGGAGAACGGTGAGCAAAGATTTATCCTCTTACAAAAAATCAACTGATCCGGTTGCAGCAACCACGCCGAAAGCTACGTCTAAAAAATCTACCGGTTTGGTAACAACTAAAAAGGCTCCGCCAACAACTGCTAAAAAAACACCTGACAGTAAAAGCAGCCTGGCCATTACAACACCGCCTGCTGCCAAAACCAGTCCTGCTATTAAAAAAGCACCCGCTACTGCCAAAGCAGCAACAGTGAAACCGGATATTAAAACAACCCCAACGCAACCTGCTGTTGCAAAAGTTGACCAGGTAACCAAAGAAGCGCCGGCAACAGCAACACCGGAAATAAAAAAACCGGATATCGCTGAAATAAAATCTGACATCCTTTTTGAAAAAAGAAATACAGAAATTTTAAAAACCATTCAAATTGAGAACCCAACTTTTAAAGTTGACCTGTATGACAATGGAGAAGTGGATGGCGACAGTGTATCCGTTTTTTACAATGGCAGGCTCATATTATCGCACAAACGGTTAAGTGAAAAGCCCATTACCATTACCCTGGATGCTACATCTGACCGTGAAGTAAATGTACTGACCATGTATGCAGAAAACCTCGGCGAAATACCACCCAATACAGCTTTAATGGTGATCACCGATGGTGAAAAAAGATACGAGGCCAGGATATCATCCGACCTTAAAAACAGTGGCACAATCCACTTCGTTCATAAAGCAAAAACACAATAATTTTTTAAGCGGGTCGTTGTATAAAGCAAATACAAAATCCGTGAAAAAATTTCTACCCTTCCCAATCATTGCAGGAATTATTTTTTTGTGTGCCTTTGCAAGTTGTAAAAAAGGTGTTACACAGGCAGTTACATTAGATAAAGCGGCCGGTAAATGGAGCATCAACGCTATCCGTTACAAAATTTACAATGGTACTTCAACACCGAAAGACAGCACCATTCCGTGGCGGCCTGCACCTGAAAACTTTGTTTCCTTTGATGGAAAATCAAACTTACAATACTGTTTCAACAGCCCTACCAGCAACGCAGGTGACTATGCTTTTGTTGGATCAGATTCTATCGACATTCATGTAGACCATGAAACAAAAAGATGGAAGGTTTTACTATTGACAGAAACGAATTTTAATATCGAGACAAGATCATCCGATAACAGCGATTTTCCGGGCGCCACCGTTGTAACATTTCAAGGGTTCGTGCGCTGATTTAACCCCTACCCTTATCATTACAAACACCCCGGATTATCCCCGGGGTATTTTGATTTTTATAAAAAATTTATGTTACCGGCTTAATTCATTCTATTGATCTTCAGTGGCGTCGCACTCTTGTACTTATTATCATTATTGAGCTGATCATGTTACAACTTGAAATTAAAAGTAACCGCAGGAATAATCGGGAAAAGGCTTACCTGTTTTCCCTGTACCGTTAAATCGCCGTTGGCAAGGCTTCCTTCCTGGTCGAAGTAAATAAAGTATGGGTTCTTTCGGCTGTAAGCATTGTAAATGCTGAACACCCATTCTGTTTTGTATTTCTTTCTTCCATCATTTTTTTTAGGCGAATACATCGCTGCAAAATCAAGCCGGTGGTAAGATGGTAAACGGTATTCATTAATGCGGCTATACTCCTGCGTTAGTACGCCGTTTACAAAATAAAAACTCTGCGGCAAGGTGGCAGCATTGCCGCTGCCATAAACAAAAGAAGCAGACAATTTCCAGCGCTTGTTCAATTCGTACAAAGCCACAATGCTCATGTCATTTCTCCGGTCGTATTTGGCCGGATACTTCTCGCCAAAATTGAGCTCCGGGAATTTTCTCCAGGTCCAGCTTAACGTATAACCGATCCATCCGGTTAACCTGCCTTTTGTTTTATTGATAAAAAATTCTGTTCCATAGCTCCAGCCTTTACCAAACGTAAAAGAGTTTTCGGTATCATCCAACGTATTGGGAGTATAACCTTCCTGGTATTCCAACTGGTTGTCCATTTGTTTGTAATACACTTCCACCGAAGTTTCAAACATATTGTTGTAAAAGTTTTTGAACAAACCGCCGGCATACAACCAGCTAATTTGTGGCTTTACCCGGTACGTACTCGGCACCCACAAATCAGTGGGCAGCGTGGTACCGGCATTACTTACTAAATGGATGTATTGCAGGTTCCGGGTTACCGAAGCTTTAAGCGAAGTTTCATCATTTAAAGCATAACGGATAGTGACCCTTGGCTCTA
>CAXTPJ010000407.1:0-4112 GCA_964245855.1 uncultured Ferruginibacter sp.
ATTAATAAAATGTACCCGGTCATCTTTTTTGCAGTCGGTGGAAAGAGTTGGTAAAACCACCATAAAAAATAGTCCAGCGTTAATGATCTGTAATCTGCATAATCTAAAATCATATAATACATGCCATCAATACCATCCACACAAACACTATTTCGGTTTGTAAGTGTAAGAAATCCGCAACTTTCTGATGAAGAAGGAAAAAGCAACCGGTTTATTTACCGCCCCCAGCAAGTAATTGCATTAGGAACAACAGTAAACGTTTTTGATGCCGCTATAGGCCAGGCCAGCACAGGAAAATGGCAATTGCTGGCCACCCAGGCAACAAGTTTTAAATCCAGTACTGCTTACCTGGCTGATGAAGCCGCAGTAGAACAGTTTATCGGGAGCAATTTGCATTTGTTTTCGGTATGGCTTGCCCGCAATAAAGAATCCTTTTCCAATACAACATTACTGGAAAAGGCTGCTGATATGACTGTAGTACAAAATGCAAGTAAGCTGGCCACCTTATGGAACAATCTCTTTTACCAGGTAGTTACGCAGGAATCGTTTTATGTAAAAGAAGCTATCATACAATATTTAGTTGCTAACCACCTGCTGCTTGGTTTAAACACTGCTGATACTGCTGAAGCAATTGCTGGTAACCAAATACTTGCTAATGCCAAGGTTATATTGCCTAAAGAATTATTCCTGGATAAGCAGGCAACTAATACCGGTATAGCTTCAAAAGGAAGCGGAACAAATGAACCTAAAACCATTGCTGCTCCACAAGCTATGAAAAAGCAGCAGGCCATTTCAACTGCCAATTATTACAATGCCAGGTATACGACTGTGAAAAGCAATGTACAGCGAATAGAGATAGTTTATAATAAGGAATACAAGCATGATTATGAACATGCATGGGATACTTACCAGGAAACTGTCAAAGCTTTATGGGATGCTTATAACGAGACCAAAAATAATTCTTTGGGGCAATGGTGTTCAATAAGGAAATCAGATACACTGATGAACAATGATGACCCCTGTAACCAGCCGCCAATTATTGCCCTTCCTTCAATACCTAAATTTGAATTTTCTTTTAAAGATCAACCAGATTATTTGTCTGAAAGACTGTCGGATGATGATATACTTACCATCAATGGTGTGGATGAAGCTGATTATTTTGGCTTTCCTGATAAGATACCAACAAATAAAAACAGTATCAATACAGATGGATTTAAACAGGTATATATTAACCTTGACAATGCAATAGCAAAGAACAATGCTGTAATAGTGAACAATACAACAAATGATGCTTCCAGTATTGTTGCTGTTAAAGGTGTTACTCTTCCTGTTGGGGCTAAGCCACCAGGGTACCAGGTTTTTAATTATGTTCTTTGCAGAAGGCTTTTATCAGATAATTTTCATTTCGATATAAGTTTTGATGTGCCGGATAGTAGCTGGGCATTCAATCATATTTATTATACCAATACCATTCCGGGAAGTTCTACTGTTTATGAAAGTTTTGTTAACGCAACAAGAACAGCCAATACAATCCATTTAAATAACCTTTTTGGAGATCCGGCCCGTCCTTTTCCGTCAACTCAGGGTTACACTAAAATAACCGGGTACATTTATTTTTCAAACAATCAGATCAAATCTTTTGAGGTTCCGGCAACAAATTTCGATAATGTAAACAACTATTGTGTTAGCGCCAGGCTGGAAGATTCTACTGGTGTTACCCAGTACATCGGAGAGATGGAGCCGGAGCCATCTGGCGAACCGCCTGTTAATGTGCCCGGCACCCCGGCAACTGCTGCACCGGTATTTACTCCTACTGGTTTTGGCGTAAAACAACTGGGTTTGGCCGACTATCGTAAAGTTGAACAGACGGTGCATTGTTATGTGGAAGGAGAAGTAGCACATATAGAAAATATAATGGCAAGAGAGTACCGGGAAAAATCTACCAGGAGGTTAAGGAGAAGTGAATCTACTACCACTGTATCAAGTGAGAGTGAGCGGGAGCAGTTGACAGACACTACTTCTACAGACCGGTTTGAAATGCAGAACGAAGTGGCCAATTTGCTGCAGGAAAGCAAAGATTCATCAGCCGATGCTCATATCTCGTCTGAGTGGGGTAAAACTAAATTTGATGCAGGGACTGGCTTCGCATCGCATAGTTCAAAAGAGCAGAGCATACGTGCTGCTGTAACACAAGCGAAGGATATTACAGAAAGGGCAATGGATAGGGTAGTGTCAAGGGTTAAACAGGAACGTATTGATAAGATCATTGAGGAATTTGAAGAAAATAATAAACATGGATTTGACAATACGAAAGGTGATAAACATGTGGTTGGGGTGTACCGGTGGGTTGACAAGATTTATAAAAATCAGATATTCAACTATGGTAAGCGCTTGATGTTTGAATTTATGATACCGGAACCTGCTAAGTTGCACCTGCTTGGAGCAAAGGAGGTATTTAATTCCACCGCTAAAATTTTGACTAAACCGGTTGATCCACGAACTGCCAACCAATTGCCGTTAGCTGATTATTCTGCCTTAGATGAAATAAGATTAAAGTACTGGAGTAGTTTTTATAATGTAGAAATTGAAAAGAAGCCCGATGATGCTATTGCCATTTCAAAGTCTTTTTCTTTTACTCATCCGGGAGAATCAAAAGGTGAATTTGATGAACTGTCTTCGAATAGCGCTGATGTGCCTTTACCGGAAGGTTATGTAACAGATACTGCTTTGGGCAACTGGGCTTATCCGACTGAAGGTTTTGTAATGCCCGGGCTGCAGGTGATTGTTGGCAATATGGTATTGACCACGGCGAATTCAGCAGTATCAGTACCTGGCTTTACCGGTACTTTCCCGGTTTCATACGCAGTAGCCGGCCTGCATGTTTTAAGTATCAATGTTAAAATAAATCTTTTGTTAACCACGGAGGCAAAAAATGACTGGAAGAGAAAGGCGTTTAAAACCATTATCGAAGCGTATGAAACAGCGCTTGCAAAGTATGAAGATGAATTAGCGCAGCAACGGCTTCTTGCGGAAAATGTCCAGGGCAGTAATCCTGGTTTCTACCGCCAAATTGAAAATGTAATCTTAAAAAAGAACTGTATTGCCTATCTCATCGATCAAAGTCCTGCAGCATCGCTTACTTATGGCAAACCAATGTATAAAAGTGCAGGTGTAAATTCATTCGGTTTCAGTGAAGTATCAGTCTCGCAGGCGTTAGATGATTACACTTCTTTTGCTAAATTTTTGGAGCAGGCTTTTGAATGGAATATCATGTCTTATTATTTCTATCCATTTTATTGGGGCGACCGTGCTAACTGGGCTTCTTTGTACCAGTATGATAACAACGATCCATTGTTCCGCAGTTTTTTGCAAAGCGGGTTAGCAAGGGTAATTGTAACTGTTCGGCCAGGTTTCGAAGATGCAGTCAGGTTTTATATGCAAACTGGGCTGATATGGAGCGGAGGTGAAGTCCCTGTAATTGATGATCCGCTGCATTTATCGATAGTAGATGAACTTCGCCAGCCGGTTGGCCAACCAGAGGGTAAAGCCTGGGCTACCAGGATACCAACTTCGCTTACCATTTTGCAGGCAGACAGTATTGGGTTGGTAGTAGAAAAAGCACTTCCATGCAATTGTGAAGATGTATCTGCAGACACATGGGAAAATCCTGAACTGGTACCTTGTGGTGACAATTTTATCGTTAGTAAATATCCTTTAAACAGTGTAGTAGGAAAAAATGAAATTCAGTTCAGTTTCGTAAAAATGAATACGGTTGATACACTCAGCGAACTGGACACCAGTCATTTCTTTCCTGCAGAATACACTTGCATGGGACAATCGATAACCATTAACAGAGATGCCACCTGGAATGGTGCAGATGATACAACAAAATTATATGAAAAATTAGCAGAGCAACTGTCATTCATACCCGGTGTAGAAGCCATCCAATCTACTGCCGCCAATGGTAATCCATCCGGGATACGCTTTACTGTTGATGGAAGCATTCACCCAGTTTTTACCTTCATCAAGCCAAATGCAAGTGCAGTACATGATACAGTCAAACTATTTATTACACCTGATAATGTAACGGTGGTTTCTCCAACCGCTTATCA
>CAXTPJ010000408.1:0-4111 GCA_964245855.1 uncultured Ferruginibacter sp.
TTACCAGCGAAATACCAGCCCGTCATCTGCCAGGGGCAAAAAAGACAGCATTGGTTTTGAACACCGCAACGATGCCAAAGATTCCATTACTATTTCTTACCGTTTTCTCGATTCATTGAGGAGCATCCGCATCGATACCAACATCAATGATTTTTATAAATATTATGTAACCCCGGCGGCCTTGCAATTCCTTGGCAATACCGGAACTGCCGGGTATTCACTTATTTTTTCGCCGATCACCAAAACCGGCATCGATCCCGGCTTTCATGCCTTTGATGCATATCGTTACACGATAGAAGGCACCCGCTTTTATAAAACTACCAAACCATTTACCCAACTCAATTATCAACTGGCCGGCGGTAAAGAACAGGTGATAAAAATTCTGCATACACAAAGCCCAAAACCCAATTTTAATTTTGGATTTGATTACCGCCTTATCAATGCACCAGGATTTTTTGTAAACCAGAATACCAACCACAGCAACTATCGCCTGTTCAGCAATTACCAGGGAAAAAGAAAAAGGTATGCAGCCTATTTTTTCATTATGGGCAATACCATTAAAAGCTCAGAAAATGGCGGCATGGTGAGCGATAGTTACCTGGATACGCCGGTGTATCAAAAACGCTTTACTGTTCCGGTTAATTTATCGTTTACCAATTACAATCCTAACCCGTTCAATAGCTTTGTAACAACCGGTCATAAAGACAAAGACTTTACTTTTTTCCTGCGACAGAGTTATGACCTTGGTAAAAAAGATTCCGTAGAGATCAATGATTCTACCACCGAATATTTATTTTACTCCAAACTGCGCTTTCAGCATACGTTTACCTACACCAGCAGCAGGTACGAATACATAGATACCGTTGTTTCATCTGCACCAAGGCAGATTGATGCAGATGTATATCAAAGATGGTATGACACTACTATTGCTGCCACTGCTACCCGCTTTCAACTGGTGGATGCATGGAAATTTGTAAGCAATGATTTTTCCATTTTGCAATTTCCGGATACTAAAAATTCAGCCCAGTATTTACTGGCCGGAATTAAACTCGATAATATAAAAGGCAGTTTCAGCAATGGCAGCAGAAATTTTTTCAACATTGTGCTGCATGCCGAATACCGTAACAAAACCAGGAACAAACTGTGGGATATTTTGGCGAAAGGCGAATTTTACAGTGCAGGGTTCAATATTGGCAACTACAGTGCCTACGCCAGTTTATCGAGGTACCTCAACAAACGTTTTGGAAATGTGAACCTGGTTTTTCAAAATGTAAACCGCAGCCCTTCTTTTATTTTCAATAGCCAATCTTCCTTTAATTTTGAACATACCGGTTCTGTAAGCAACGAAAACATTACTATTATTAAAGCAACGGCCGACAACCCCATTGTAAGTTTATCTGCTGCCAACTATTTAATTACCAACTATACTTATTTTACTACTTATTACAGGACTGCTCAGTATGGCGGCATCGTTAATATTTTACAGTTAAGCGCCTCCAAAAAATTCCGCCTAAGCAGGAGATGGAATTTATATAGTGAGATTACCGTTCAGCCAACGGATGATGCCAGCCCGGTGAAATTGCCATTGGTGTATTCCCGCAACAGGCTGGCTTATGAAGGATTATTCTTTAAGAACCTGAACCTGAGTGCCGGTTTGGAAATAAGGTATTACACACCATACAAAGCGTATGACTATTCACCGGTGTTAGGACAGTTTGTGCCACAGGATCCGGTGAAGATCAGCAACCGGCCAGACATCAGCGCTTTCGCACATTTCAGGATAAAGACTTTCACGGGCTTTTTAAGGGCAGATAATTTAAACACCATCAGTTTTGAGAATGGTTTTGGATTCAGCAAAGTAAATTTTGGAGCGCCGCATTATGTATATCCCGGCTTTATGATACGGTTTGGGATACAATGGAATTTTGTGAATTAAGAAGCCCCTCCGCCCCCTGAAGGGGAAACCAGGGCAACAGCGTGAAAATTTTCAGGACCCATCTTTGTTAAAAATTATTGCCGCAATATTTTCTTGCATAAAACGGCTTACTTTTACGCCCGGAATGAAGAAAATCATTGTTGCAATATTGGCTTTTTTATACCTGGGTATATCTTCCGGCGTTGCTATGGAGATACATTACTGCATGGGTAAAAAGGCAGGTGTTGAGTTGTTTGGCTCCGACAATGACAAGTGTGGCAAATGCGGCATGAAGTCGAAAAAATCGGGTTGCTGCAATGATGAGTACAAGTTTTACAAATTAAAAGATTCGCACAAAACGGTTTTCAACGATTTCTCTTTTGAAACACCCGTTGCCATTGTGGTCAACACTTTTCATGTGTACGACCAGTCAATTGTTAATGATGTGTTTACACAGCAGGTAAACAATCATTCCCCTCCCATATTGTCCGGCCCATCGGTCAATATTCTTCTCTGCACTTTCAGGATTTAGAATTTAATTGTTGTTTCATCCCGGGCATTCCTGTGGATGTATTTGCGCTATGCGCAAGATCTTTTTATTCATTTTACAACAGTTAAATATTATTATCATGAAATCGATTTCATTTATTGCCGTATTGTTATGCGGCCTTTTGTTCAGTAATTTTTCCTTTGCCCAAACCTCTAAAAAAGAAACCATTAAAGTATGGGGCAACTGCGGCATGTGTAAAAAAACAATTGAAGATGCCGCCAAATCTGCCGGAGCCACAACCGCCAACTGGAACGAGGATTCACATAAGTTGAAAGTAGTTTATACAACCTCAAAAACTTCCGGCGAAAAAATTCAGCAGGCCGTTGCCAACGCCGGTTACGACACGCAGGATTTTACAGGTAACAATAAAGCCTATAATAATCTTCATAGCTGCTGCCAGTATGAAAGAAAGGCAACTGCATCAAAGAATTAATTCTTAACAACACAACCATTCAAGTATGAAAAAGATATGCTTACTGGTATTGTTGTTTGTTACAGCAATAGCCAACGCACAAATACAAAAAGTAGATTTACAGGCCAGCGGTTTAACCTGCAGCATGTGCAGCAACGCCATCAATAAAGCGCTGCAATCGCTCGATTTTGTAGAAAAAGTGAATGCCAACATCAAAAACTCCACGTTTGAAATTTCATTTAAACAAGGCGTTCAAGTTGACCTGGATAAAATAAAAAAGAAGGTGGAAGATGCCGGTTTTTTTGTGGCCAATCTTTCAGCGACCGTACATTTTGATAACGTGGCATTGATGAATGACAATCATATTGACATTGATGGTACTACTTTTCATTTTCTCAATATCAACGACCAGACGGTAACCGGCGACAAAACTATCAAGGTGCTGGACAAAGGTTATGTAACGGCCAAAGCTTTTAAGCAAAACGGCCAATACACGCTGATGGAATGTTACAAGACAGGCGTTGCAGGTAGCTGCTGTGCAAAAACCGGTTTAAAAGAAGGCACCCGGATATACCATGTAACTATTTAAAGGATTGCCAGGTTGGATCATTTTTGTTTTGTAACCAACTGTAGTACGCTAATCAGCATCATTGCGTCGCACACTTATACAGTTGCACTGGTTGCAGCTATGAAGATTTTAAACTGGACTTTCTTCCACCAGGTTCAGTTGATGAAGTCTGGTGAAAGTTAGTTCACCTGTCGATCATTGTATTTTTTTACGGCTCAATCCGCTTCTGGCGTCTGAGCTTATTAGCCAAATTAATAGTGATGAAAAATAGTATAGCAATCATTTTACTCATTTGCTGTGTACAATTAAAATCACAGGAGTTGTTCGTTTTTACAGAACCAGCCAGTAACATGGCTGCCACAAGTGTGGGTTTGCGGTTGAATAATTATTTAATGCAGGAGAACAGTTCCGGCAAATACAATTATCATTTATTACCGGAGGTAATGCTCGGCATTTCAAAAAAGATCATGGTGCATTGGGAGCTGTTTTTAAGTGACCGCAACAATAGCCTTGCTTATGAAGGCGGCAGTGCTTACTTAAAATACCGTTTCTTTAGTATTGATGATGTACACAGCCATTTCAGGATGGCTGCTTTTGGCAGGTACAGTTTTAATAACAGCGATATACACCAGCCGGCCATCGATTTTTATGGGCACAGTTCCGGTT
>CAXTPJ010000409.1:0-4108 GCA_964245855.1 uncultured Ferruginibacter sp.
TAATAAACGTAAAATTGTTAAGGCTTTACAAGAGGTAAAATGACAAAGCCACGATTGCTATGAACGTATTGAAATCTTTTGATCTGCAGGGAAAAATTGCATTGGTAAGTGGCTGTGATACAGGTATCGGTAAAGCGATGGCTGTTGCATTGGCTGAAGCGGGTGCAGATATTATTGGCGTATCAGTGGTACTTGAAACAGCGGGCAGCGAGGTAGAAAAAGAAGTGACTGCTTTGGGTAGAAAGTTCAAAGCATACAAAGCCGATTTTGGTGACCGTACAGACTTATATGCGTTCATCGAAAAAGTAAAAACCGATTCGCCCAATGTTGATATTTTGATCAACAATGCAGGCATGATATTGCGTAAACCGGCAGCAGAACATCCCGATGAATATTGGGACAAATTGCTGTCTGTAAACCTGGATGCACAATTCATCATGGCCCGTGAGTTTGGAAAAGATATGATTACCCGTGGATCTGGCAAAATAGTATTTACCTGCTCATTGCTGTCCTTCCAGGGAGGTATCAATGTGCCGGGTTATACCGCAAGCAAATCTGCCGTTGCAGGTTTGGTAAAAGCATTTGCCAACGAATGGGCATCATCGGGTGTTAATGTAAATGGCATTGCGCCGGGCTATATTGCCACAGATAATACCACAGCTTTGCGGGAAGATCCTGAACGCAGCAAAGCGATATTGGGAAGGATACCTGCAGGCCGCTGGGGCGAACCGCAGGATTTTAAAGGCCCTGTAGTATTCCTTTGCTCTGAAGCAGCTTCGTATGTAAACGGAACGGTATTGTTAGTGGATGGGGGCTGGATGGCCCGTTAATAAATTAAACGATGGAAGTAAGATATCATAATAGCCCGAAGGAAACTGCTTCAATGGATACCCCTCAATTGAGGAGTAATTTTTTGATAGAATCCTTAATGCAAAAGGATGAACTACAGTTGGTTTATTCTCATTACGACCGGGTGATAGTTGGAGGCATCATGCCGGTGAATAAAAAACTCAGTTTACCGGTATATGAACCAATCCTAAAAGCTGCTTATTTTTTAGAAAGGAGAGAACTCGGGATAATCAACGTAGGTGGCGATGGCGAAGTGATAGTGAACGGTAAAACGTATACGGTGAACAAACTTGATTGCCTTTATGTTGGTAAGGGAAATGAAAAAGTAGAATTTAAAAGCAGTAGCAAAAAAAACCCTGCAAAATTTTACGTGTTGTCTGCACCTGCCCATGCAGTGTACCCGGTGCAGTTAATGAAAAAAGAAAAAGCTTCTCCTGTGGAAATGGGCGCTGTTGCTACGGCTAACCAGCGTACCATTTACAAATACATTCATAGCGAAGGATTAAAAAGTTGCCAGCTGGTAATGGGGCTTACCATTTTAAAAGAAGGCAGTGTTTGGAATACAATGCCCACACATGTGCATGATCGAAGAATGGAAGCCTATTATTATTTCGATTTGCCGGAAAACCAAAAGGTAATTCACCTGATGGGGGAGCCGACGCAAACAAGGCACCTGGTAGTAAGTAACGACCAGGCAATTATTTCGCCACCCTGGAGCATCCATAGCGGATGCGGTACTTCTAATTATGGATTTATCTGGGGAATGGCGGGCGAAAATTATATGTACACCGATATGGACTCGGTAAACATCAATGATTTAAGATAACGGTTACTCGATTTTATTTATAACGATTGCTTATTGAAAAAGGTTAGTGGTATTGAAAAATAACATCTTCATATTGTTGGTGGCCTTTGTTGGCTTTGCGTTTTTATCGCCTGATAAAAAACCAACCCTCTTTTTGATAGGGGACAGCACCATGGCCGATAAACCCCTGGCCGATAATCCTGAAAGAGGCTGGGGCCAGCTTATCCGCAATTATTTTTCCGGTAGTATCGATATAGAAAATCATGCAGTAAATGGCCGCAGTACCAAAAGCTTTGTCAACGAGCATCGTTGGGATACTGTAATGAGCAGGATGAAAGAAGGGGATTATGTGATGATACAGTTTGGGCATAACGATGCCAAAAAAGATGATTCTACCCGTTGGGCACCAGCACAAACTTTATATAAAGAAACCCTTATCAAATTTGTGAATGATGCCCGCAGCAAAAAGGCTTTTCCCATCCTGATAACGCCGGTAATGAGGAGAAAGTTTGATACAGACGGAAAGTTTGTTGATCAGCATGGCGAGTACCCGGGCGTTGTAAGGGAAGTGGCCGCTTTAATGAAAGTGCCCTTGATCGATCTGCATCAAAGCAGTGAAGAATTGATCGTTAGTGAAGGAGTAGAAAATTCAAAAAGGCTTTTCCTTGCTATCCCGGCCAATCATTTTAAAAATTACAAAGGCAAAGAAGAAGACAATACACACTTCAGTGAATATGGTGCCGCCTCGGTTGCATCGCTTGTTTGCGAATCGATCAGCCAGCAACACCTGGCTTTGGAAAAATACCTGAAAGCATCCAGCTTTAAAGAAAAGTATGCTTTTGAATTACCTAAAATTTATCAGCCTCATTTTAAAAAGGATACAATAAATGTTTTGGAATATGGGGCTATCGCAGACGGGTACACGCTTAACACTTCAGCCATCAACAAAGCAATTGGAGCTTGCGAAAAAAATGGTGGCGGTACGGTAGTAATACCGTCCGGCTCGTATGTTACCGGTCCTGTAATTATGAAAAGCAATGTAAACCTTCATCTCGATAGAGGAGCATTGATCATCTTCAGTCCCGATTTTAACCAATATCCCTTGGTAGCATCATCCTTTGAAGGAGTGGATGCCGCAAGATGCCAATCGCCGGTGGTGGCTGAAAACCTGCAGAACATAGCCATTACCGGCGAAGGTATTTTTGACGGCAACGGTTATTACTGGCGCCCCCTGAAAAAAGATAAGTTGTCTGAATCAGAATGGAAAGCACATTTAAAAAAATATGGCGGTGTATTAACTGATGACAAGAAAGTATGGTACCCTTCTGATAAAGCATTAAAAGGATTGACGGATGGAAATATTGGAAAACTGACAGCAGGTAAACCGCTCAGCGATTTTGAGGATGTTAAAGATTTTCTTCGGCCCAATATGGTCCGCATCTTCCAATGCAAAAATGTTTTGATTGAAGGAGTAACTTTTCAAAATTCACCGGCATGGACAACACATTGCATGATGAGTGAGCATATCACCATTAAAAATTTAACTGTAAAAAATCCCTGGTATGGTACCAATACCGATGCACTGGATTTAGAAAGCTGTAAAAATACACTGGTAGAAAGTTGCATATTTGATACCGGCGATGATGGCATCTGCATTAAAAGTGGCCGTGATGAAGAAGGAAGAAAAAGAGCGATGCCAACAAAAGATGTGATCATTAATAATTGTGTGGTGTACCGCAGTCATGGTGGTTTTGTTGTTGGGAGCGAAATGAGCGGCGGCGCCAGCAATCTTTTTGTAAGCAATTGTAATTTCATTGGCAGCGATATCGGGCTTCGTTTTAAAACAACAAGGGGAAGAGGTGGCATTGTTGAAAATATTTATGTAAACAATATCAACATGAAAGACATTCCGGCAGAAGCCATTTTGTTCGATATGTATTATATGGCAAAAGACCCGGTGGTTTTAAATGGCGAAAAAAGAGAACCGCCAAAAGTGGAAGCAAAGCCGGTAGATGAAAGTACGCCGCAATTCAGGAATTTTTATTTCAGGAATATCACCTGCAATGGAGCCGCTAAAGCAATCTTTATAAGAGGTATACCGGAAATGCATGTGCAGCATTTGTTGATAGAAAATGCAGTATTACAATCCGACGAAGCAATTGATATACAGGAGGCGTCCGATATCAATTTGAATAACATTACGGTGTTGTCAAAAAATAGTTCGCCTGTTGCCTACGTCCTTAACAGTGATAAAGTAAGCATCAGTAACCTGAAATATAAAGACAGTGCCAATGTACTGTTGCAATTGCAGGGGGATCGCTCTAAGAACATCGCATTGCTGAATACCAATACTGCTGCGGCTAAACGCCAATTGACTGCTGATTTTGGTGCCACAGATTCAATGGTTCGCTGGGCTGATGTAGTAGAGGCACCTGTAAAAAAGAAGAAGAAAAA
>CAXTPJ010000410.1:0-4100 GCA_964245855.1 uncultured Ferruginibacter sp.
AAGATCATTACAAATGCTTCTAAAATGATCAGAAGAATCCGTTCTGATTTGTTAGATCTGTGTTATCCGTGTTCCATAAAAATTCGAGGCTTGATGGGAACGCTGATGACACGGATTGAATGGATGAGAACGAATTTAAAAGGATTAAGCTAACTCTATCAGTTTTTTATGGAAAAGTAGATTAATACAAATATTCTTAAAAGGCTAAGAAAAATCCGTCAGATCAGTGTTATCCGTGTTTCATCAAAAATCGGCTTCGCCGGTTTCAGTCAGCATCATCAGCGTTTTATCAAATGAACTTTTCCAGCAACAAACAGGTTATCTTTATACAAACCGCTTTTCATGAATTTGCTGGCGCATGCACATCTTTCCTTTAATCAACCTGCTATTTTGGTTGGTAATATGATCTGCGATTATGTAAAGGGAAAGGCAGTGCTGGAATACCCGGAAACCATTCAACGGGGTATTATGCTGCACCGGGCCATTGATGAGTTTACCGATTTGCACCCGGTAACGCAGGAAGCCAAACAGTTTTTCAGGCCGCAATACCGCTTGTATGCCGGAGCTTTTATTGATGTGGTGTACGATCATTTTTTGGCAAATGATACCAATGAATTTGAGAATGATAAAGCACTGGAACTGTTTGCTCAAAATACCTACGCCAACCTGAAAAAGAACGAAGTATATATGCCAGAAAAATTTCACCGCATGTTTCCTTATATGCAATCGCAAAACTGGCTGTACTATTACAAAGATAAAAGGGGCATCGAAAAAAGTTTTGAAGGGCTGGCCCGAAGGGCAGAATACTTGCATGAAAGCGCCGTTGCTTTTGCCATTTTTGAAAAAGAGTATGCATCATTGCAACAATACTACCGTCAGTTTTTTCCGTCGCTGAAAAAATTTTCACAAGAGTGGCTGCAGCAGTCATAAAACTAAATTATACAAACGGCTGAAAAACTATCCGGCTATGGCTTTGCGGTTCATTAAAACCAATAGTTTTGCAGCAACTAATTTATCTATAAGCATGAAAAGTTTTTTTGTAGTCATTTCTTTTGTAGCTACCTCGTTGTTTTGCGATGCACAATCCAAGTTGCCGCCAACAGATAAGTCGCCGATGGATATGAGTTATTATCCCAACGGTTACCCGGTATTAAAGATCCAGGATAAACTGACAGAACCATTGATTGCAAGAGTGATTTACAGCCGGCCTCAAAAAAATGGGCGTACCATTTTCGGGGATATTTTAGCCTACGGAGAAATATGGCGGCTGGGTGCCAATGAAGCAACCGAGATAGAATTTTTTGTGCCGGTAAAAATTGGCGGCGTTAGAGTTAAAAAAGGCCGCTACACTTTGTATTGCATTCCGTATGCAGAAAAATGGACCATGATATTGAACCGGGATACTGATACCTGGGGTTCGTTTAAGTACAACGAAAAAAATGATGTTACCCGGTTAGATGTGCCGGTGCAAAAACAAACTGAACCATTGGAATATTTTGCGATGGCATTTGAGAAATCAGCCACCGGAGCATCATTGATCATGGCGTGGGACAATGTAAAAGTGAGCCTGCCTGTTACGTTTTAAATTCCTTAACCATAAATTTTATATCTCCCGTCTTCATTGACGGGATTTTTTTTTGATATTTACAATATGTGTGGAATTGCCGGTATTATAAAAAATCATATTCAGGGCGGAGTGGAGGACAGGGACATGCTTTTCAGGAGTATAAAAAAAATGACTGATGTGCTGGAACATCGTGGCCCGGATGGCGAAGGCCAGTGGATCAACGAAAATGGCAATGTGGCGTTGGGCCACCGCAGGCTTTCGATCATAGATTTAAGCAGCGCCGGCGCACAACCCATGCAACGCTCACTTTTTTCATCGCTGGATGGGGAAGAAAAAAGATACACCATTACTTTCGGCGGCGAAATTTATAACTACATTGAATTAAGGGATGAACTCTACAGTCATGGTTACCGCTTTCATTCAAAAACAGATACCGAAGTAATTTTAGCAGCGTATGATTTTTGGGAAGAAGATTGCCTGCAAAAATTTGATGGCATGTTTGCCTTTGCCATCTGGGATGCAAAAAAACGTAAACTTTTCGCTGCCCGTGACCGATTCGGTGAAAAGCCATTTTATTTTTTCTTTGACAAAGGACACTTTCTTTTTGCCAGCGAAATGAAAGCACTGTGGAGTGTGGGTGTTGAAAAAAACACCGACAATAAAATGTTGCTTAATTTTTTGGTGTTGGGCTATGTGCAAAATGCCAATGATAAAGAGCAGACTTTTTTTGAAAACATTTATTCCCTTCCACCGGCGCATTTTCTTGAGTTTGATCTGGCTGCTTTTGATTATGAAATTTATCCTTACTGGAAGGTGGATAAAGAGATCATCAACAATGATATTACAGAAGAAGAGGCAATAGAAAAATTCAATCACCTGTTTGCTCAATCGGTCAACAGAAGGCAGCGAAGTGATGTTGCCATTGGTTCCAGCCTTAGTGGTGGCATCGACAGTTCTTCCATTGTTGCCGGCATTTATCAGCAGCAATTAAAACGGGATAAACAACAAACCTTTTCCGCTGTTTTCCCCGGCTTTGTAAAAGATGAATCCAAATACATTGATGCAGTTATCGAAAAATTTAAAATCAGCAACCATCAAATAGCACCATCGGCCGAAGGCCTGATCAGTGATTTTGAAAAACTATGTTATTACCAGGAAGAACCTTTTCAATCATCGAGCCTGTATGCCCAGTACAAAGTTTTTGAGTTAGCAAAGCAACACAACATTACTGTACTGCTGGATGGACAGGGAGCCGATGAAACATTGGCTGGGTACAACAAATACATTCACTGGTATATCCAGCAACTCATCAGCCGCAAAAAATTTGGACAAGCTTCAAAAGAAAAGAAGATTTTCCGGGAACACAATATTCCCTTTCGTTGGGGAATCGGAAACTACCTGGCAACTTATCTTCCTGCCCATGCCGCTATTCAATTAGAAACGAAAGAGTATAATAAAATTGTCCATCATCCGGATATCAATAAAGATTTTGTGACTGCTTTACGTGGCAGGGAATGGGAAGGCATACACAAACCTATCATTACCAAGCTCAACGATATTTTGTTTTTCAATACCGCTACAATGGGGCTGGAAGAATTGCTTCGCTTTGCCGACCGCAACAGCATGGCGCATGGTGTTGAAGTAAGGTTGCCTTTTTTAAATTACGAATTGGTTGAGTTTGTATTTTCTTTACCTGCACATTTTAAAATACATGAGGGCAGCACCAAATGGTTGTTGAGAAAAGCCATGACAAAAAAACTACCCAACGAAATTGTATGGCGAAGGGATAAGGTTGGTTTTGAACCTCCGCAAAAAAACTGGATGAAGAATGAAGTGTTGCAAGACTATATCCGGGAAGCCAAACAGAAATTGGTAAATGGCGGCGTATTAAATAAAGAGGCATTGAATAAACCTATAAATCCCCAGGGCGCTCATGAGCAGGATAGTTTCGATTGGCGGTATTTATGTGCTGCACAAATCATTTAAGCTATTACAAAAAGAGCGCCTCAACAAATTCCTGTTACTTTGCATTTTCTAATTTGATTCAAAAATTATTTCTATGGGTATCGATAATAAAAAAGTTGGTTTAGCTACAAAGATCATTCATGCAGGTGCAGCACCAGATCCGAGTACAGGCGCTATCATGACGCCGGTGTATCAAACTTCTACTTATGTGCAAACAGCGCCGGGCCAGCACAAAGGATATGAATATGCCCGCAGCCAAAACCCAACCCGCAAGGCTTTGGAAGATGCACTGGCCATTTTAGAAAATGCCAATTATGGCCTCGCTTTCAGCAGTGGCGTAGCGGCAACAGATGCAGTTATTAAATTAATGAATCCAGGTGATGAAGTAATTGCAGCGAGCGATATGTATGGCGGTACGTACCGGCTGTTCACCAAAATTTTTGAAAAATTTGGGATCAAATTTATTTATGTAGATACCAGCAACCCGGAGAATGTAAAAGCGGTTGTAACGGCCAATACAAAATTGATTTGGGTAGAAACACCGACCAATCCGTTGATGAACATTACA
>CAXTPJ010000411.1:0-4090 GCA_964245855.1 uncultured Ferruginibacter sp.
ATGCAGGAAATATTTTATAAGATAGAAAAGATTGCACCTACTGATGCCAATGTACTGATACTCGGTGAAAACGGTACCGGTAAAGAATTGGTAGCGCAGGCCATTCATCAGAAATCGCTGCGGGCACAAAAGCCTTTTGTAAAAGTTGATGTGGGCGCATTGACAGAATCGTTGTTTGAAAGTGAATTGTTCGGCCATAAAAAAGGAGCTTTTACGGATGCACGGGAAGACAGGGTTGGGCGTTTTGAATCGGCTGAAAACGGTAGTTTATTTTTGGATGAAATTGGCAACATCAATTTACAGCAGCAGGCTAAATTATTATCCGTATTGCAGAACCGGCAGATCATGCGGCTGGGCAGTAATGAACAGATACCAATCAACATACGCCTGATATGCGCTACCAACGTGCCTTTGAACGAACTGGCCAATGAAAATAAATTCAGGAAAGATCTGGTGTACCGCATCAACACAGTTGAAATAACCATTCCTCCTTTGCGCCGCAGGAAAGAGGATATTATGATGCTGGCGAAACACTATGCCAAAATTTATGCGGATAAATACATTAAACCCACGCCGGATTTTGACAGCAGTTGCAGGGAAAAACTGATGAACTATTCTTTTCCCGGAAATGTAAGGGAACTGCAATACAGCATTGAAAGGGCCGTCATCATGTCGGAAGGCGATACACTAACGGCAGCGGATATCATTTTTTCTCCATTGGAATCGGTAAGCACTGCCACCGAAGAAGCAGGCGATTTAAAACTCAGCAACCTCGAAAAAAATACCATTTTAAAAGTGATAGAAAAACACAGCGGCAACATTTCAAAAGCAGCGAAGGAACTGGGTATTACGAGGACAGCGCTGTACAGGAGATTGAGTAAATACGAGATTTGATTTTTTAGGATTTTTTTCACGCAAAAACGCAGAAAGGCAAAGAAGCAAAGGAAGAATTTTATTCTCAAATATGTTTCATGTACAGCTATTTATTCCGAAGAGAACTTTGCAACGGCCTTGAATAAAAAGTGCTATAAATTTTACACATCAGCCGTTAAAAAATCAAGGTTGTTTGAGCCGCAATACCTTTCAATTGTTATGCTCCCTGCGGCGAGTTCCTTGATTTTAGGCTGCTGTATAAAATTTAAGCCTTTTTATTCGAAGCCTTGATTTTTTTGTTACTTTTTTTATCAAGAAAAAAAGTAAATGAAGACAAACCCAATAGATTAAAGCTTTCGAACAAAAGCATATTTGTATAAAACCATGAAGTACAAAAAATTTGAATGGGCCTTATCGTTAAGAATATTACTGTTGCTGGCAGTCATGAGCGGTATTGCTTTTTTATTGATGAGAGGCTTGTATCCACTGGCTACCATTTGTTGCGGCATCATCATTTTCCAGGTGATTGACCTGTTCAGGTTTACCAATAAAAGCAACGAAGAATTACAGCAGTTTGTCGAAAGCGTTCACTACCGTGATTTCTCCCGCCGCTTTGATGAAAAAAATGCGCCACTATCGCTGCAGCCTATGCGAAAAGGTTTCAACGAAATCACCACTACTTTTAAAACCATTGCCAAAGAAAAAGAAACGCAATTCGTTTACCTGCAAAAAATACTGGAACTGGTAGATACAGGTATCCTCAGTTACGAACACGCCAACGGCGAAGTAATGTGGATGAACGAAGCGCTGAAACAAATGCTGCAAGTGCCTTATATAAAAACGTTACAGGCATTGGAAAGGCGGGATGAAATCATGTATAATGACATCCTCACTATTAACCCCGGGGAAAAGAAAGTTATTACGATGAGGGGCGATAAATCTTCCACCAAAGTATTGTTGAGTGCAACGGCTTTTCAGACAGACAATAAAAAATACAAACTCATTGCTTTTCAAAATATCAATGAGGCATTGGAAGAAACAGAATCAAAAGCGTGGGCCAAGTTGCTGAATGTAATGACACATGAGATCATGAATTCCGTTGCACCCATTTCTTCTTTGGCAGACACGCTAAAAAACAGGTTACAGCTTGCCGTTAGCGACCTGAATAAAACCGGGCCAATTGATGACCTGGAAGTAGGCATTGAAACCATTAAACGCCGGAGCGAAGGCTTATTGAAGTTTGCAGAAACTTACCGCAACCTCAACAAGATTACCAAGCTTACTTTACAAACGGTTTATGTAAGGGATATTTTTGAAACGTTGCATCATTTGATGGAGCCAACCTTTGTAAAAAAGAATATTGAACTGGACATCATTTTAAAAGACCCGGACCTGATGCTGCAAGCCGATCTTAATTTGCTTGAGCAGGTATTGATCAACCTGATTGTGAATGCAGCAGATGCGGTTAAAGAAAGGCCGGAACCAACCATTGTTCTTTCAGCCTACATCACACCAAATAATAAAGTGGTGATCAAGATCGCCGACAATGGTGTTGGCATGCCGGAAGAGTTGATGGAAAAGATATTCATCCCCTTCTTCAGCACCCGCAAAACCGGCAGTGGTATTGGTTTAAGCCTCTGCAAACAAATCATGATGCTGCACAAAGGAACCATACAAGTGCAGAGCAAAGAAGGCGAAGGCTCTGCTTTTTTACTCCAGTTTTAAATAAAGTTTTACTTCTTATAATATTCTAATTAAATTCTTACCAGTTTCTAATACCAGCGTAGGATATTGCGCCAGGGTATTATAGTAATGGTTCACATTTTGTTTTAGGGGTTTTAAATTCAATAAAGCGGTTAATAGCCGCTTTGTTGTTTTAAGGATTGTTGTATCTATTTCTATCGCATTTATTCTTTAACAGTTTCTCTGCAGCCTTGAATAAAAACTCTTATAAATTTTTCTCATTATCTGTTAAAAAATCAAGACTGTTTGAGCAGCATAACTTTTAACATATACTACTTATTCGGCGAGTTTCCTGATTGTAGCTTATCAAAAAAATTCAGTCTTTTTATTCTAAACCTTGTTTTTTTAATACTTTATTATCAAGAAAAAAAATAGCTGCGTTGTAATAAAATCAACATTCTCGAAAAAAATAAATATCCTGCAAATAAATAGCAGCTTATAAATATTCCCGCCCTACCTTTGCCATCGCAAATCAACGCTCACTGTTGATTTCACTTTCTTCACGCTTCAATCATTCATTTTATGGATGTAGAAATTTGGTCCAGGATACAGTTCGCTTTCACGATTTCTTTCCATTATATCTATCCTCCAATGAGCATTGGCCTTGGTTTAATGCTGGTGGTAATGGAAGGTATGTACCTGAAAACGGGCAATAAAATCTATGAAGATGCTACCCGTTTCTGGATCAAGATCTTCGCTCTCATTTTTGGCATCGGCGTGGCCACCGGAATCATCATGGAATTTGAGTTTGGCACCAACTGGGCCACTTATTCCAAGTACGTAGGTGATATTTTTGGCAGTGCTTTGGCAGCCGAAGGCATCTTCGCATTTGCCCTCGAATCCGGCTTTTTAGGCATACTCGTTTTTGGCTGGAACAGGGTTGGATCAAAAGTGCATTTTTTTTCTGCCATCATGGTATTCATCGGCTCCATGTTTTCCGCTGTTTGGATCGTGGTTGCCAACTCCTGGCAGCAAACACCGGCGGGCTTTCACATTGTAGGCGAAGGCATGCACGCCCGGGCCGAGATCACCGATTTTTGGGCCATGGTGTTTAATCCTTCCAGTGTTGACCGGTTAACCCATGTATGGATCGGCTCCTTCCTGGCAGGAACATTTTTAGTACTGAGTGTGAACGCTTATTACATCATAAAAAAACGCCACCTCGAGATTGCAAAGCCCATCTTTAAAATTGCATTGGTAACTGCCACAGTTTGTTCGTTATTGCAACTCTGGGCAGGACATCGGAGCGCCGATGGGGTAGCAAAAAATCAACCGATAAAATTGGCCGCATTGGAGGCACACTATGATTCTTCCGCCAAAGGCGATATGTATTTGTTTGGCTTTGTTGATAATAAAACGCAGGACATTACCGGTGTAAAAATCCCCGGCGGTTTATCCTTTTTAATCCATGGAGATTTTACCACGCCGGTGCCAGGATTGAATGCTTTTAAGGAAGATGAAAAGCCCAAACAGG
>CAXTPJ010000412.1:0-4089 GCA_964245855.1 uncultured Ferruginibacter sp.
AAAAATATATACTATTTTCGCAGCGGCTTCCACAACGGGAGCCGCTGTTTTATTAACATAACCAAACTAACATGAAAAGAATTTTGAGTTTGTGCTCCCTCACCCTTATTTGCGTTCAATTAGCTGCACAGGATGCCACTGTAAAAGAAATGCAGGCAACCGCTTCAAAAACAGTAACCAGCGATACCGCAAAAAAGCCGAATAAAAATGGCTGGATATATGGCGCCAACCTTAATTTTAGTCTTACTCAAATTGGAAATAAAAACTGGATAGCAGCAGGTGGCGATAAATTTTCTCTTTCTACTGCAACTACCGTTAATGCTTATGCCAACAGAAAATGGGGCCGTTATACCTGGGATAATATGCTGGATGTAAACTATGCCTTGATCAATACAACCACTTTAGGCACCCGTAAGGTAAACGACCGTTTGGATTTTATTTCTAAACTCGGTTACATGCCAAAAAAATGGACAAAAACAACCTTAACCGGTTTGGCCCAGTTGCGTTCGCAGTTAACCAGCGGTTACGAATATGATTACTTAGGTACTACTGAAAAAAGAAGGAATTCCGGTTTCTTTGCGCCCGCTTATATTACTGTTGCCCCGGGTGTTGAATGGAAACCAAATAGCTGGTTCTCTTTATTTGGATCACCTTTAGCTGCCCGCTGGACTATTGTAAGTAATGGCCCTTACAGCTATAAAGGACAGGGTGGTATCTTTAACGGCCAGGTAGAAACTCCACTGGCAACTTTATATGGTGTTAACCCTGCAAAAGGCAACCGCGGGGAATTTGGTGCTTTTGTAACTGCCTCTATCAAGAAAAACATCCTTAAAAATGTTGCTTACTACAGTAAACTGGATCTGTATTCCAACTACCTGAAAGGTGCATCTAACGTAGATGTTTTCTGGACCAACCAGTTTAAAGTTCAACTGAACAAATGGCTGAATGTAAATTACCAGTTGGATATGTTGTATGATGATGACGTGAAAAACCCAACCCGCCCAACCAGTGCCATCGGGTTACAGGTATTATCCACATTTGGTATTGGTGTTGGCTTGAAATTATAATTTGCTCCTTAGTTTTAATACATTTGTCCTCCCCTGCAATATGCCGGGGAGGATTTTTTTATACTAAATCATTTACAGTGAATACCGCTACTTACCAGATAAAATTGGATCAGTTTGAGGGACCTTTTGACCTGTTGTTGTTCTTTATTGAAAGGGATGAATTGGATATCTATAACATTCCTATTACCAAGATCACCAACGACTTCCTGGATTTTATTCACCAGGGTGAGAAGCTGAACATTGAACTAAGCAGTGAGTTCATTTTATTCATCAGTACGTTGATGCGTATCAAAGCAAAAATGCTGATACCAAGAAAAGAACTGGATGACCAGGGCAACGAAATTGACCCAAGGCAAGAACTGGTAAACAAGATACTGGAATACAAAAAATTCAAAGAAGCATCGGCTAAAATGGCTGAGATGGAAGAAGTGCGGATGCTGATGTTTAAACGGGGCAACCTGCAAAAAGAATTATCGCAGATCGGCGAAGAATCGGGTGAAGGAACCGAGATACAGGCTGTTACCTTGTTTAAACTGATGAAGGCTTTTGAAAAAGTGATACAGAAACTGCATGACCGAAACAACAAGCCGGTACATACTGTGGTGCAATACAATTACACCATGGAAGAAAGCAGGGAATATATGCTTACGCACTGCAAGGCCGAAAAGACATCTTCATTTGAAAAAATATTTGAAATATGCCAGGACAGGATACACGCCCTGTTCCTGTTTTTAAGTTTGCTGGAACTCTCCCAGCAAAAATACCTGATGATAGTAACCGGCGAAGGAAGGAATAATTTCATTGTAGAATACAATGAAAACCGGGAAGCCGATGTTGATTCAACTTTGGATTACAATGAAATGACGAGTTTCAATTAATTGAAGATATACAGCAACATAGGTTGCTGTGTCTTATCCAGGTATTGCTGCAATGTTTTTAAAAACAAAGGCGAAACGGTTGGACAACCCTGGCTCTGGCAAATCGGCCGGTCACTTACCACATCCGGTACGCATTCATGCGAATGCAATACCACAAAGCGATTGAAAGCATTGCTGTTGGTTGCATCCAGTCCATGTAATTTATAAGCTAACCCAAAACGACCGTTGTAAGCATTTCCAATTTTATATTTTCCCAACGAAGTACAGTTACTGCCCGATACATTGGAGAAATGCGTTTCCTCACCTGCCCCACCATACCCATGGGTAACAAGCCCGGCGTTTACTACTGAATCATTTTTAAGGTCGTACACAAAAAAACGTTTGCTGCCGGAAGGTTGTTTCATATCAACCAAAAAACAATAGCGACTGTTGTATTCTTTTTGTGCAGCAAATATTTTTATTTGATGGCTGTGCGTTTTCAATCGCTGCAGGTCGTAAGGCAACCTTTTACCAGCCGCTATTGCCGGTACAATTTTGTTTAAAGATGGTTGGTTACCGGTTTTGGCAAACCACGAAAAAGCCGCAATGGTTGCGGCAATAAAAAGGGTAAAAAGGAGCCAGCGCATGGTGTTGGTTTGGGCAACAAGATGCACCGGCTTATTGGTTCCATAAAAAAATCACCGGCAAATTTTTGTTAATATAAATCATTGCCGGCACTTTGATTCTCACAGGAAAAATCAGTTGGGATGAATTTCAAGCAATGGCGTCAAATCATTCATCTCTTCATCCGTAAATATTTTTGACTGTATGTAAAACCTAACACCCATCGGTATTTCCAGCGAAAAACTGGCGCCACGGCCGGGCGTTACATCCAGTGTAAGTTGTGTATGTTGCCAGTACTCAAACTGGTCGGCGCTCATGTAAAATTTGCAGCCGTCTACCTCACCCAAACAAACATCGCTGTTGCCCACTTTAAATTCACCTTCTGCAAAACACATGGGTGTAGAACCATCACAACAGCCGCCGCTTTGGTGAAACATCAGCGGGCCATGAATTTTTCGGAGCTTGTCTATCAGTTCAATTGCTTTATCGGTAACCAGTATCCGTGGAGTTGACATAATCGTTTTTTTAAAAGGTTAACGGCGGCACAAATGTGCCGCCGTCTCAGAAATGATTGCCTGCTATTCTGAAGAGTTTAAAAGAAACCTAATTTCTGTTTGCTGTAAGATACCAGCATGTTCTTGGTTTGGCGATAGTGGTTCAGCATCATCTTATGCGTTTCCCTGCCAAAGCCAGATTTTTTGTAACCGCCAAATGGTGCATGTGCAGGATAAGCATGGTAGTTATTTACCCAAACCCTGCCGGCCTGTATTGCCCTTGGTACCTGGTACAACTCATGTGCATCCCTTGTCCACACACCGGCGCCTAAACCATACAACGTATCATTGGCAATGGCAATGGCTTCTTCCGTTGTTTTAAAAGTAGTAACGCAAACCACCGGACCAAAAATTTCTTCCTGGAAAATGCGCATTTTATTATTGCCTTTAAAAATGGTTGGGCGAATATAATAACCATGTTCCAGCCCGCTGTTTTGATGAAACGCTTCACCACCGGCCAGTACCTGCGCAGATTCCTGTTTACCGATATCGAGGTAGCTTAAAATTTTATTGTACTGGTCTTCACTTGCCTGTGCGCCCATCATTACAGTACTGTCTAACGGGTTGCCCAGTTTAATGGCATTCACTCTTTTGATCACCCTGTCCATGAATGTATCATAGATCTTTTCATGCACCAATATCCTTGATGGGCAGGTACAAATTTCGCCATTGTTCAATGCGAACATTACGGCACCTTCAACAGCTTTATCAAAAAAGTCATCATCTTCAGATGCTACGCTTTCAAAGAAAATGTTAGGACTTTTGCCACCCAACTCCATGGTAACGGGAATCAGGTTTTCTGATGCATACTGCATGATGAGACGGCCGGTAGTGGTTTCGCCGGTAAAGGCAACTTTATTTATTTTAGGAGATTGTGCCAATGGCTTGCCGGCTTCTACACCAAACCCGGTTACAATATTCAACACACCTTTTGGTAATAAGTGGCCGATCAGTTCCATCAAACACATAATGCTGGTAGGCGTTTGT
>CAXTPJ010000413.1:0-4088 GCA_964245855.1 uncultured Ferruginibacter sp.
ACCTCGGTGTAGGCACCATTAAGAATGCAGAGATGGCAAGGTCCTTTATTGACGCTGGTTGCGACTATATCATCTGCCCGGGGTTAGTGGAAAGTGTAGCAAAGGTTGCCGATGCAAATGATATGCTTTGGGTGCCCGGCTGTATGACGCCCAGCGAAATTATTGCTGCCGAAAACCTGGGTGCAAAATTGATAAAACTTTTTCCCGGTAATATTATTGGTATGGCTTTTATGTCTGCAGTGAAAGAATTATTTCCCGGCTTATTGTTTATGCCTACCGGTGGCGTTGATACCACCAAAGAGAATATTGAAGGCTGGTTTAAAGCCGGTGTGTGTGCAGTTGGTATGGGAAGCAAACTGGTAAGTAAAGAAGTGATGGCAGAAAAAAAATATGACTGGCTGATTGAAGAAACGAAGAAAGTAACAGCCATCATCAACGATTGTAAAAAATAGGTCCCCTCAATTCCACCTGAAAATATTGCTGTATGAACATGGAAAAAATGGGCAGGTACCGCTGGACGATTTGCGGGCTTGTTTTTTTTGCTACTACTATCAATTACATTGACCGGAATGTAATTAGCTTTTTGAAATCTACTTTTACAAATGATCTGGGTTGGACGGATGGTGACTATGCTAATGTAGAGATCACGTTCAAAATTTTTTATGCACTGGGTATGCTGGGGGCCGGCCGTATCATTGATAAAGTTGGCACCAAGGTTGGTTATGGTTTGTACACTTTTTTATGGAGTTTGGTTGGCGTTTGCACAGCGTTTGTAAACAGCGTACTTGGTTTTCAGATAGTGCGTGGCGCATTAGGGCTTACAGAATCCGGCAACTTTCCTGCGGCCATAAAAACTGTTGCAGAATGGTTCCCTAAAAAAGAAAGGGCATTGGCAACCGGCATATTTAATTCGGGGGCAAACATTGGTGCTATTGTTACGCCGATATGTGTGCCCTGGATTGTAATCAACCTGTCGTGGCAATGGGCTTTTATCATTACCGGTTTATTGGGTTTTTTATGGCTGGTTTTCTGGATGATATTTTATGAAACACCAAAAAAGCAACAACGCTTATCTTCCGAAGAACTGCTCTACATTGAAAGTGATAAAGATGAGGCTGTAGCAAATGCAGGAGATGAAAAAGTTTCGTGGGCAAGGTTGCTTAGCTTCAAGCAAACCTGGGCTTTTGTGATCGGCAAATTTTTAACGGACCCTATCTGGTGGTTCTATATTTTTTGGCTGCCTGATTTTTTTGAAAGTGTATATAAAATTAAATTGACTGCCGCCAGTTTACCTGTAGCTGTAGTGTACATCATCTCTACTTTTGGAAGTGTTGGTGGCGGATGGTTGCCACTGTTCCTCATTAAAAAAGGCTGGCCCGTTTTCCGTGCAAGAAAAACATCGATGTTGTTATACGCTTTTTGTGTATTGCCAATTTTCTTTGCATTGGTGCTGGGTAAACAAAATATGTGGCTGGCAGTAATGGTGATTGGTATTGCTGCCGCAGCTCACCAGGCCTGGAGTGCTAATATTTTTACTACGGTTTCTGATATGTTCCCTAAAAAAGCCACCGCTTCTGTAACCGGTATTGGGGGCATGTTTGGTGGTTTGGGTGGAATTTTTCTTTCGCTGTTTGTACAAAAGCAAATGTTTGTTTATTACAGAAGTATCAACCAGATTGAAACTGCTTATTACATCATGTTTGCTGTGTGTGCACTGGCCTATATCCTGGGTTGGTTGATCATGCATTTTTTGGTGCCTAAGTTTAAGCCGCTGGAATTATAGGTTACTAAACCGGCAACAGGCAGTTGTTTGCCTTAATAATTTTATTTTGTTACCGGCCTAAGTAATGCTGTTGAACTTCATTGGCGTCGCACTCTTGTACTTTAATTGTTTACTCAACTGCTTAATCTCATCGCTTACATGCTGCAGTTAACTCAATAGCTTCAAAATCGGCAAATTTAAATGCCCGGTCGCCTTTTGGTAGCCGGGCATTTTTGTTACTGAACCTTGTTGATGTTTATTATGAAAGCATTCATGAATTCAAATATGGTACGTGCAATACGTTAAATACTCCGGCTTGTAAAGCAACTATATGCTTTTTGATGAAGGGCAAGGAGGGTGGGTATTTCATTTAAATTGACCAGGCTTTTTAACGTTTGATCAGGGTTGTTTCTTTTAAAGATGATAGTATGTTGCGGTGATATCAATTGTATAGCGGATAGTTTCTTAAGATGGAGGTTGCTGGAAGAGTGCCCGCCCTGGAAGTTGATTTTTTTAATGAACTGGCGATTGGCAGCCCGTTTATTTCTTTAAAATTACCGTTGATTGACTGGTGATGGCAGTGCGGTTTTATTGGATTGGCAATTGTAAATGTTTACGCCGGATTGAAGTGGAAAGCCCGGTGAAGGCGCAGTGGATTTGGCTTTTGCCGGACTTGTAGCGAAAAGCCGGAATGCTGCTGAAGCAATATGATGTTGTTGCCGTACAAGTGTTTTTAGCGAGGGATTTTTGCAACTACTGTTAGGGAATAATGCCTTCATGCAGCAGCTTATTTTCACGATCAGGCGAAGGAATTTACAAACACCCATAATTGCTATTGCGTATTTGCCTTCTTCTTTTTTTGCGAGGAATTAGGTTAACGCCAGCGTTAATTGTAGCAATTAGAAGATTAAAAAATGTGGTTGAATTAATTAAAAAACTCCCGGGCTAACGGGAGTTTGGCAATGTAGGTTTTGAGGATGTATAAATTGAATGATGTATTATTGCAGCAACAGTTTTAAGCTGGTGAGTGTTTTATTACCATCCATAATTTCAAGGTGGTAAGTGCCTTTTTCCCTGTTGTTTTTTAAATCAATTAATTCGGTGGTATTGGTGTTTGTGTGGTTCAATTTTGCTTTGTAAATAACCTGGCCAATATTGTTGATGATCCTGATACCATATATCCCTGTTGGCAATTGGCCCATGTAAACATTCACTTGTCCGTTTATAACCGGGTTAGGCAAAATTGCAGGTAACCCTGTTGAGGTAGTCTTGATTAAAGTGGCGGTATTGCTATATGCCCGGTTGCCATTTTCATCTGTAAAGCCAATCCTGTAATAATAATTTGCAGGCACTAATTTTTCATCCAGCCATTGGCAAATGCTTTCACCCTGTTCAGTGATGGTTGCTGCCTTGGTACCGATGCTGGTAAAATGAATACCATCGGTTGAGCGTTGTACATCATTTGCATCAGTGTCTTCCTCATCGGTATTGCGCCAGTCGAGCAGCACATTGTCTTTATCACGGGTTGCCGTTAAAGTGATGCTTCTCTTTATATTCCTTTGAAAAATAATGCGGAACCTATCTGTAGCAAAAGATGCCGGGTTGGCAGTAATTGTAAACGAAATGGTAGAAGGCTGTGCCAGACTGAATGCCGTTGTAGTTCCAAGAAATTTATCTTCCAGTAAAGCAGTGTAGCCGGCGGTAAATTCGAATGGCCTAAATCCAAATTCGTAGCTTGCCTGGCTCAACTTTGAAATGTTTAAGAAAATGGTATCTGATTTTACCACTGCTTTTCTTCTTTCGATAGCAAACAGTGCTCCTGTTCTTTCGATGCTTAGTTCTTCTTTGCTGGTAAAGCTGGTGAGTTTAGGAGCATCAAAGTCATCGATTGAATTTTCATAGTTGCTATTGTAAGTAACAACTATACCATCTGCCAGGACAGGTATATTGTTTTTAATGACTGAAAGATCGGCATATAATTTTTTAATTTTCCCAAAGCTTCCGGTTGTACCTGTGGGACGGCTTGCAATACCAACTGTACTGCTCACAATTGTTTTATCTGATTCATGAAATACAATATTTCCACCTGTGCCAATGGCCATGAAAGCTCCTGAAGATTCGATGACACCATTAACGAAGCCGGACGTGTTTGCGCTATAGGTGTAAGTGCCGTCACCATTACCTGAGCAGGTAATAAATTTTCCAACATTGAAAGACCCTAATGTTTTTGGATCCCATAAATAAACAGTGCTGTTTTTTCCAAGTGTAGCATTGAATAAAACATTGTCTAATTTTATTTGTGAAGCATAAGGGTTTCCTACCGCCT
>CAXTPJ010000414.1:0-4081 GCA_964245855.1 uncultured Ferruginibacter sp.
CCTTACATTCTTTTAACGTAACAGAAATAGTGTACGACTTTGCTGCAATACCCTGAACATTTGCAAATAATGAAAATAACAGGAAGGTATATTATGTTGTAAAACTTGCAGACTGGATTTATTACAAGCGAAGGCAATACAAAAGATGTGAACCAAACATTAACTGCCAGGAATAGCAACATAACTTTTACCTGCCCGATAGCAGAGAAAAGCCCGGAGCTGAAGATTGGTGCGGTGGGTTAGTGGCGAGGACTTGTAACGGATAGCGGGACTGAGTTTGCTACGGAGCGGCATTGCTGACAGCCAACTTATTTTTTCTTTTTGGCCACCATTATTAACCGGGGCGATTTGCGGACATGGTAGTCACCGAAATTGTAATCGCCGAAAACTTCTTCTATCTGTAATCCCTGGTAGGCAAACATTTCGGTAAAATCGCCCAAAGAAAACTTGGCCACTTTTTCTGTGTACTCCAGAGGTTCCTGCAGGGTGTCATCTTCTACTACAATTTTTTTATAGAAGTGCGTTTCATCGAACCATTTGGTGATGAAATAATTTACCCCTTCCACTTCTTTATCAAACTGGTGTACCAGGTGGTCTTCGGCATAATGCACATTGAGGTAATCCATTACAAAGCAGCCATCTTTTTTTAAAGACTGGGCAATGGTGCGGATAGAATTGTCATGCTCCCGCCGGGTGCGGAAATAACCGAAACTCGTGAAAAAATTAAAGGCATAATCAAAGTAATGTATCCAGAAAGGCAGGCGCATATCGTGCCGGTAAAAATGCAATGTGCCTGATTGAAAACGCAGTGCTTCCTCAATGCTGTCTTCACTTAAATCGATGCCGGTAACATCAAAACCTTTTTCGGCCAGGTGCCTGGAATGGCGGCCTTTTCCACAAGCCACATCCAGCATGTAAGCGTTGGCGTTAGGTTGCAGCCTGGCAATCAGTTTATCAATAAAAGCAGCGGCTTCCTGCTCATCCCTGTTAAAATAAAGCTGGTGATAATAAGGTGAGTTGAACCAATCTTTAAACCAGGGCTGACTGTCCATACAAGGCTTTTTTACAGAAATGTTTTAATGATCAAAATACCCAGTCCGTATGCCAGCGTAGTAGCAAAAATTCCTTTGGCAGTTTTGTCTTTCCGGTTATTGATGTACAGTGTAAACATCAATGCATTCAGCAGCAAAGAAAGGCTTAATGCAGCGGTAAGCGTTTTAAAACCCGGCTCATGAAAAAACATCCAGGAAAAAGTTGTTTTTAGCGGATAACCAGCAAACTTAGTCCAGTGAAAAATAAAGAGGCCCAGCACCGGTGCCAAAGCACCCATGATTACTCCCATTAAAAAATTATCTTTTCTCAGCATCTTATTTCAGTTTCCAGTTTTTTTCTAATTGCGTTTTTAATTTATAATTGGTCAGGTCGAACTGTACCGGCACCACACTTACATAATTATTTTCCAATGCCCAAACATCGGTGTCTTTTCCTTTATCAAAATTTAAAAATTCGCCGGTGAGCCAAAAGTATTTTTTGCCATGCGGATCTTTGCGTTCTTCAAAATCTTCTTCGTATTTAGCATAAGCCTGGCGACAAACTTTTACCCCTTTAATTAAGTCGACCGGTATAGAAGGAATATTTACATTCAGCAACAAATGCTTATCAAGTTTTTTACCGAGCAGGCTGCTTACAATCTTTCTTACATAATGCCTGGCGCCGGCGAAATCCGCCTCGTAACTGTAATCGAGCAGGGAAAAACCAATGCTGGGAATACTCTCAATACTGGCTTCCATGGCCGCACTCATGGTGCCGCTGTAAATTACGTTGATAGAATGGTTGGCGCCATGGTTGATGCCGCTTAAACAGATATCCGGTTTGCCATGCAGTATTTTATCAACGGCCAGCTTAACGCAATCTACCGGTGTGCCGCTGGTTTGCCAGGCTTCAATATCGCCAAACAGGTCAACTTTCGTCATGCGCAGCGGGTGCCCGATGGTAATGGCGTGGCCCATGCCGCTTTGTGCTTTATCGGGCGCCACTACTACTACTTTTCCAAGGTCTTTCACCGCTTCCACCAGGTTTCGGATACCCGGTGCCGTTATACCATCATCGTTGGTAATTAAAATCGTTAGTTCTTTTTTTGCCTTCGCCATGTATCAATCAACTTTTATTTCTAAACAATCTAAATACACACTTCTAAACGTAAATTAAAACCATTGTATCAACGGCCTCCCTGCTGCCCTGAACGGCCACGGAATAGCCGCCAGTATCACTATAAGGGCGAGGCCAAAAAACAGCAGCATCTTTTTATGTTTGGCGGCATCGGTGGGCGCTTTTTTTACCATTACCCTGCCCACATGCACCAGTATCCAGGCCAGTATCATCATGGTAGCATGTTCCATGATAAAGAAACGCAGCGATCCGTTTGCTTTGTACTCACCAAAATTTTTCAATTTAGCAAACCAGCCATTCGCAAAATACAGGATCAATCCCAGCAGCAATTGAATGTCGCAGGTGATCATAAAAAGCAAATTGCTTTTGTTATCACTGGCGGTAAAAGGGCTTTTCCTGATAACGCCGCTGAGGGCATTGGCCACTGTAAGCAGGCCAAACAACAACACGGCCCAACGCAAAATATTATGGAATATCAATACTGCTGTCTGCATACAAAACAATTTTTGCAAAAATAAGCACTGGCAGATAGATGCCGCAAAAAGATTTGGTTAGATAAAACAACTTGGCCACGAATGCACGGATAAACACGAATGGAAATACAGACTGGAAATTATTATCTATTCCAACTTAGCCAGTCCATGTATCAAAAATACTATTGCCCTCATTCGTGAAAATTGGTGCCATTCGTGGCAGATAAAAATCAGGGGCTATCCTTATCAGTTTTTTTATTTCAACTTCAATAGCGGCTTTACATTGCAACTACGGCACAATGCCTTGCCGCAAAACCTTCACCGTGGTTTCCATTTCAATCCGCCAGCCCGTCAGCAGGAAATCAATTTTCATCAGGAATAAAATCATTTTTCTTTGCGGCTTTGCCTTTTTGCTTCTTTGCGTGAAACAAAAAATAAATTTTGACAAACTAAATATTTTAGTATATTTGTACTAACCAAATTAGTCATATTATGTCACAGGCTGGTCAAAACTTAAAATACCTCCGCAAACTAAAAGGATGGACACAGGAAGAATTTGCAATCAAATTGGGCATTAAACGATCGTTGATCGGTGCCTATGAAGAAGAAAGGGCAGACCCACGCCTCGATGTGCTGGAAGTGGTGTGCAGCATTTTCAAGCTAACCTTAGATGAGCTGATGCTGAAAGAACTGAGCAATACCGGCAGCAATAACTATTTGGCCAAACGCCGCCAGCAAAAAATGGCCAGTTCCGACAGGAACGTCATTCATTTTGTACCAGTAAAGGCAGCGGCAGGCTACCTGGCAGGTTATGCCGACAGTGAATTTATAGATGAACTAAATACTTTTACTTTACCTATGCTGGCCGGCGGCGATTACCGGGCTTTTGAGATCATCGGCGACAGTATGATGCCCACGCCCAGCGGCAGCATCATAGTAGGCGAAAAAGTAAATGGGGGTGTAGAGGAAATAAAAAATAACCAGGCTTACATTGTAGTGAGCCGCAATGAAGGGATTGTTTATAAAAGGATTGTAAAAAATAATAAAACAAAAAACAAACTCACATTGGTGAGCGACAATCCGCAGTACCAGCCATACCAGGTAAATGCCGAAGACGTAGTAGAACTATGGCACGCCCAAATGGTATTAAGCAAAGTAAGCCAGCAGCAACGCTGGGATATGGATTCCCTTGCCAGCATGGTGAACAACCTGCAAACACAGGTAAGTTCGTTGAAGAAGAAGATGAATTAGATTTTGGTTTGTGATTTCGGATGTATGATTTTTTTAAATTACAATCAGTTAAATGGAATACTTAACGTTTATCAAAGAAAGTATTTAATAAGACTGATTGTCTTTGCTTATGATTAAGGTAAAGTCATTTGATGAGCAATCTGTTATTATTAAGCAAATGGATTATATTGAATAGTAAAATAAGAATT
>CAXTPJ010000415.1:0-4081 GCA_964245855.1 uncultured Ferruginibacter sp.
TAGAGAAGCTGGAAACAGGCAAATTAATCGTTCGCATTACGGAAGGAAAAACAACTACCATTTACCCTACTGCCAAAGCAAAGGAATTGAAACCCCGTATGCTGGAATGTGTACATGAATTTCATCAAAAATCGGCAATCGAACCAGGTGAACAGGAGTGTAGCCGGTTAGTAGGCAATATGCATAAGCTGAATGAGAAGATAAAAGTATAATTTTTTTAAACCAATATTTGTATATACAAATTAAAAAAACAACAATTATGAAATATGTAATCACCGGCGGAGCCGGAAACATTTCTCAACCTTTAGCAGAAAAATTATTAGCGGCAGGCCACGAGGTAACGGTTATTGGCCGTAATGCCGACAAATTAAAATCATTGACCGACAAAGGTGCGAAAGCTGCCGTTGGTTCAATTGAAGATGCTGCATTTTTAGCGCAGGCCTTTACAGGTGCGGATGCGGTGTATGCAATGATACCGCCCAATTTTGTGGCAGAAAACTTCAGGCATTATCAAAATGTTGTGGCAAGAAATTATATTACTGCCATTACAACTAACAACATCAAACAGGTAGTTGTATTGAGCAGTATCGGGGCACACATGGGCAACGGTGCCGGTCCGGTAGATGGCCTGGGGGATTTTGAAGGGTTGCTGAAAGAACAGGAAGGCCTGAATGTAAAAGCGCTTCGTCCTTCTTACTTTATGTACAACTTGTTCAACATGATCCCACTAATTAAAAATGCCGGTATCATGGGTGGAAACTTTGGTGGCCCAACAGACAAATTAATATTGGTACATACCAACGACATTGCGGCAGTTGCTGCCGAAGAACTACTGGCATTGGATTTCACCGGCTTTACCGTACGCTATATTGCCGGCGATGAAAGAACAACCGAAGATATTGCTGCTGTAGTAAGCAAAGCCATTGATAAACCAGGCACACCATGGGTTGTATTTACTGATGAACAATCATTGGAAGGCATGCGCCAGGCAGGGCTTTCTGAAACCATCGCCGAAGGGTACACCACCATGGGCAAAGCATTGAGAGAAGGAACCATGCAGGCTGATTACTGGAAAAACAAACCAACCCTATCGCCAACAAAACTGGAAGATTTTATACAGGAGTTGGTTGCTGCCTACAACGCATAATATTTGAAGAAGGCAAAAAAATGAGCGGCTGTATCACTACAGCCGCTCTTATATTTTCAATCAAAGAATTATTTACAACCTAACAGAAACCGATACACGCCTGTCGGTAACCCTTTCTGATTCTGGTGCATCAGCAGCAAATTTTGCAACGCTGGAACCATACCCTTCCGCATCGGTAATTTGAGCGCCTACGCCAGCTTTGGTAACAGCATCTTTAACTGCAGTTGCCCTGTCGGCAGATAGTTTTTTATTTTTAGCTTCATCACCGGTTTTATCGGTATATCCACCAATCTTTAATTTCACTGTTGGATAGGCTTTTAAAATAGCAGTGATGTTATCAATTTGTTTCTGGCTTTCCGGCGTTAGTTCTGCACTACCGGTTTTAAAGTTCAGGTTATCAAAATCGAACCATATTTTTTTCAATGAATCTGCACCCAATGCCTTATAGTTGGTTCCTAAAAAAGCAACGAGTTTATCTTCAATACCACCCTTAAAGGCTTCTATTTCTGTACCATTGGCCAGTTTAACTTTCAATGATTCTTTGGCTGGTTCAGCATGGGCAGCAGGTTCTTCGGTTTTGTGTTCTGTTGCTTCGGCTGCATGGCCTTGGTGGCCATCTTCATGTGCCGCCTCGTGTTGTTCGTGTTGGTTTTTATTACCTAAAGTAGTACCCAACAGGTAGTAAGCGCCTGCAGCAAGCAAACTCAATAATAGCAGGGGTAACAAAAAGGTTAAGGCGCTGGTCTTTTTTACTTCTTCTTCGTGATGAAATGACATAAACGGTTTTTTTAATAACTTGTGTTAAATGTGCTTAAATAATATGAGGCTGTAAGTTTCGCATTTTCATTTACAAAAACAAACATTATTTTTAACAACCTTTTTTATAATACTACAGTTGCTACCTCTTACACCTTCATTTCGCCATTAATAAAAACAGCAATGGCAGGGTACGGTCAATTTGTAATTTCGCTACTCTTATGCTAAACAAAATCTCAAGATATTGGCTTTGTCAGCTGGGTGGATGGTTTGCCTGGTTTGCAACCAGTGCTTTCTTCTATTTTACTTTAACCGATCCCTCCAAAGCAAAACAGCCCTTTGTTTACCTTACTTTGATAGGGATATTGTTCGTACTCGGCATTTTCTTTTCTCATTTAATGAGGCGGGTAATTAAAGAATACAATTTATTAGAGAAGCCGATACAGCAACAGATATTCTCCTTTATATTGCTAACCATTTTATTTGCCATCATTTTTTCCTGTACGTTTGTTGCCATTACCACCACGTTTGGTATTCATCTAAAAACAGAATATAAGATCCCTTTATTGAACAGGGTTACTGCCAACTCCATCACTAATTTTTTTATACTCTTTATCTGGAACCTGATTTATTATACTTATCACTTTGTTGAACGTAACCGTAAACAGGAAGTGGATACATTAAAGTTGCAGTCCGTAGTAAAAGAACTGGAGTTAAAAACGATCAAATCACACATTAACCCGCATTTTATTTTTAATGCCCTCAACAGTATCCGTGCGTTGGTAGATGAAAATCCTCCAAGGGCAAGAACAGCCATTACAGAATTGAGTAATATCCTGCGCAGCAGTATGCAGGCTGAAAAATTGGAAACTGTGCCATTGGAAAGGGAACTGAATATTGTAAAAGATTACCTTGCACTGGAAAAAATGCGGTTCGAAGAAAGGTTGAATATTGAGATGGATATTGATGAAGATACGCTTACTCAACCGGTGCCTCCCATGATGCTGCAAACCCTGGTAGAAAATGCTATCAAACACGGCATCAGCAAAAAAATAAACGGTGGTACCATCCGCATTGTTTCTGGTTTTGTTGAGGGCCATCATGAGTTGCTGGTACAAAATTCTGGTCAACTGAATGGCTACGTTAACAACGAAGGGTTTGGCGTACGCAGCACACAGGACAGGTTGAATTTATTATACCAGGGCAAGGCCCGTTTTGATATAAAAAACCTGGATGCAGAGATTGTAGAATCGAGAATTATTATGCCGGTTAATAACCTTTAAATAAGCAAACAATGTACAAAGCCATTATTATTGATGATGAAAGATTGGCAAGAAATGAACTGAAAAAATTATTGACAGACTTTCCGCAGATTGAAGTGATTGATGAGGCAACCAATGCTACCGAAGGGATTGAAAAAATAGACACACTTAACCCGGACCTTGTTTTTTTGGATATACAAATGCCGGGTAAAACCGGATTTGATATGCTGCAGGAATTAGACAGGGCTCCGCATGTGATCTTTACAACCGCCTACGATGAATATGCATTAAAAGCATTTGAAGTAAATGCGCTGGATTATTTGATGAAGCCCATTGAGCCAAAAAGACTGGCAGATGCATTGCAAAAAATGCAGCAGGCAGAAGAAAAAGAAATGGCTGCGCAGCAGGCAATGAACCGTGGTATATTAAGTGAGAACGACCAGGTATTTGTAAAAGACGGGGAGCGCTGCTGGTTTGTAAAATTATCGGAAGTAAGGCTGTTTGAAAGCGTAGGAAATTATGCAAAAGTATTTTTCGCAGGCAACAAACCACTCATTTTAAAATCGCTGAATGCACTGGAAGAACGCCTGGATGAAAAAACTTTTTTTCGTGCCAATCGTAAACACATCGTAAACATGCGGATGATAGAAAAGATAGAACCATATTTTAATGGCGGCTTGTTATTGGAAATACAGGGCGGGGAAAAAGTAGAAGTGAGCAGGAGGCAGGCCGTTAAGTTTAAAGAAATGATGAGCTTATAACAAGCATTTAATTTTTTTGAGGGTATATATTAAAAACGGCCGCCATTCCTGGTGGCTGTTTTCGTTTTAACCGATTGCGGAAGAAAAATGAGGGTATTGTTTGTATCATTGTAGAAATTAGATTGGGCAGTAATGTTATTGATGCTTGTATAAAA
>CAXTPJ010000416.1:0-4081 GCA_964245855.1 uncultured Ferruginibacter sp.
GGCAACCGCCTGCTGGTAATTGGCCGCATACAATTGCTCATCTATTGAATACAACAGTTGGCCTTTGCTTACCCTGGCACCGTCTGTAAAATGTACTGCCGTAATAAAACCACTAACCTGTGGCCTCAGTTCTACCTGGTTTAAAGCAGTGATCGTTGCGGGGTATTCATCGTAATACACTGCATCGGTAACCACGGCCTGCTGCACAGCTACAGTTGGCGGCGGCGGTGGCGGCGTTGCCTGTTTTTTTTCTCCGCAGGATGTCAGGAGCAAAGCCGCAACAATACCGGGAAGCAAGAATATTTTTTTTGACCAATTGATATACATGTTATAAGTATTATACAGGGATAAAAAATAAAGTTTAATTAATAAGTTATCAATCCTAAAGCTTTTAATAAATCTACTTTAGCCGATAACACCTGGTAAAGCGAATTGAAGTAGTTGATTTGTGAAGAACGTAAATCAGTTTCAGCTGTAATTACTTCAAGGTAAGTTTTAATGCCGGAGCGGTATTGCAACTGCACTACATCGTACACTTCCTGCGCCAGCGCTACGTTTTCTTTTAATGCAATGTAATTGGCAAGGCTTCCTTTGTAAGTTGCCAGTGCCTGTGCATATTGAGAGTTCACTGTATTTTTTACCGTAACAACATCCTGTTCACTTCTCTTTAATTGCAGTTCAGCAATCTTTGTGTTGTACTTCCTTTTTCCTCCCTGGAAAATAGGCAGCGCCAGTGTAATGGCAGCAAAAGAGTTAGGATAGTTTTGATTATACAATTTCCCAAAATCGTTGTTTTGAAAATTAAAATTGTAAGCACCGTTGGCAGCTACAGTTGGCAAAAAACTCCATCGGTTGTACAATACATTTGATTGTAATAACCTACGCTGCGTTTCCAGTAATTTGTATTCGATCCTGTTCCTGTAGTCCGGTGTTTGCAACGTATCAAAAGCAATTTCTCTTTCCAGTTCAACACTGTCGTACACAATTTTTAATGGAAGCGAATCAGGAAAGCCCATTAAAAATTTCAGGTATTCTGTTTTAGCTTTCACCAATTCTTCATTGGCCTTTTTAGAAGCCTTGATATTGTTAAGGCTGATGGTTGCCCGTTTGTAATCGATCTTATCAGAGATGCCGGCTTTGTATTGGTTGGTAGCGTCCTGCAAACTTCTTTCGGTACGGATAATGTTTTCAGCCGCTACATTAATTTGTTGTTGCGTAGCCAGCACATCATAAAATGCTTTGGACACATTGGCGGCCACGTCAATTTTATTGCTTTCAGTAGTTTGTTTGCTTTGCAACTGCACATCGCCTTTGGTGCGTTTGGCCAACAATACATCCCTGTTAAAAATGGTTTGAGAAACAGAGAATAAACCACCGGAAGTATTGTCAACGCCCAACCGGATTGGGTTGCCGCCAATTACACTCGTTTGCAGTATAAAATTGTGCTGCAGGTTATAGTTGAAATTTACCTGGGGATACCAATCGGCCAGCTTGCTTTTGATGGTTGCGGCCGTAATGTCTTCATCAATTAAAGATTGCTGAATGCGTGGTTGTGCTGTTACAGCATAGGCAATGGCATTTTTGAGCGTAAAGTTTTTTAGTGAGGTATCTGATGCAGCAGTTTGTGCCGAAGCCAAAAAAGGGAACAGGAAGAAAGAAAAAAGTAAAAACCCTATTCTTTTCCTTTGAAGAAAATCATTCATATTGTTGGTTTGATCTATAAATAATTACCCGCCACCGGCAGAACAGCCCGGCAACATTTTGTTTTAAACAATTGGCAAGTATCGTTCCGGGGGTTAACCGGTAATATCATTCATCCAGCTTGTGTAAGCTTTCAGCAGGTTTTGATTAAGGTAATAAGAATAATGGCGCCCTTCTTTCTCTGCTGCAATTAACCCGGCTTCTATCAGGGTTTTTACATGATGACTTACCGAAGGTTGTGCCAAATTTGTGCTGTCCATGATTTTGGAACACTTTATGCTGCCCTCCCGCTTCGACATATCCAATAAAATCTTTAACCTTGTTGTATCAGCCAAGGCTTTGGATATTTTTTCTATTTGTTTTAATTCCACTGTTCTGTTACATTGATATATGCAAATGTATCTATTCACATTTTAATGAAATATTTTAGCTATTTTAAGTGGCAAATTATTGATGCTGAGAGGTTAATATCCAGTTTTGTTAACAATTCTTCAATGAAACATGGTCACTTTGAATCCATCATTTTGATATATAAATTTTCTACCTTTTTTCTTGCCCAGGGTGTTTTGCGCAAAAAAGTTAGACTGGATTTAATGCTGGGATTACTGATAAAACAATTGATTGGAATTATTTTGCCGATATCTTCCCATCCATAATAATCTACCAAAGCGGTTACAATGGCTTCGAGTGTTAGGCCGTGGAGTGGGTTGTTAGGCTGCATTGTAGAGGTTGAAGGTGGTTGAAGATTGTTTAAGGTTGTTTAAAGTGGTTTAGAAAGTTTAGGGTTTAGAAAAAGTCTGCACATCAATTTTGAACTATATTGTTTGCCACAACCGTAGAAACTCAATTACATCACATTGGCGTTTTTCATTATAAAAAATGCGCTGATCATTTTGCACTTTTACTTTTCAAAGCGGCTCTCCCACTAAGATAACACATTATCCCGCTTTTGATTTCCGTGGCCTGTCCAATTATGGCAAATGTACAGGTTGGTTAGGGTGTAAAAGTTGCTGAAATGGTCAATTTTTACACCCATTTTTTTACCTGAATTTTAAGAACAGGCTTACAATATCCGACCGTAATGTATTACTACGCAAATAATGCCCATACCGTAACTCGAGCTGTTTTATACCCAATATTTTTTTAACCGGCGTAAACCGGAAACCAGCTCCAAAAAAATGACTGTGAAACGATGACAGGTCGTAATTGCTGGAATAATATTTTTCCGTAACCAAATGTTGCTTAAAGCCCGCAAAATAGCGGATGCCATCCTGCGTATAGTAACGATAAAATGGACTGATGGAAATAAAAGGATTGATCTTGACAACCGTTTCCAGCTCTGCGGTATGTGCGGTAAGTCCCCAATCATCCTGGTAAAAACGATAGAAAGAACGCAGGATGATGCGGTTGCCAACAAAATAATTTGCCCGTATACCAATCGGGATTTTTACTCTTGTAGAAGGCAGCAATTCAGTTTTTAAACTACCATCAGAAAAATATATCCGGTGAAAAGGCATGCTTAAAAAACCACGCTGGTAAGTAGGATCAATCAATAACAATAGTTGCAGTTGCTGATTTACAATCTGGGATAAAGAGAGTGTTGCGCCAAGCGTTGTCCTGCCTTTTGTTGGATATTTATTTTCGTTGGGATAATCATCCAGCCCACCGGTTTCAGGTGTCCTTAATTCATAAGGCAAAATAATTTCAACCCTATCGATATATGCCTGTGCCTTTGCAGTAAATTCCCGGCTGTTATCTTTTGATGTTTTAGTGATGCCTGCACCAAAGCCGATAGAGCGGTAATCACTTTCAATAGAACCGGATACATTAAAGAACAACTTTTCCTTTTGTGCGTCCTTTTCTACCACATGTTCTATGGTTGGATAAAAGCGGGCATCTTCCGAAGAAGCTGATGAAATGGTTAGTGGATTGATTTTATCGGAAGAAGCTGAAGTATAATAATCTATACCCATACTGAAATTCCACTGGCGCTTGCGGTTCTTTTTATCGTAGTTGTGAAACTTTAGTTCAAACGTATTGGAATAATCTTTTAACTCCTCGGTTCCAATGCCGCCGGTAACAGCAGAGTTATTTCCATCCTGCGAATAATAAGAACTGATGAGGTTGATCTCATCCAGTTGCAGTTTTCTTTTTTTATATTTTGATGAATCTGCCACCTGCGAAAACGCACTCAATAATCCAATAGATAATCCCACTACTACCAGGCAAATCTTCTTCATACAGTCAGTTCATAAATTTTTTAATTGCAGCCACAACCGCCGCCGGTACGGCCTCCATTGGCACCGGAAGCACCTTCCCGGTAAGACTGAAAACTTACTTCTGTCTTTTGAATTTTGCGGGTGGATAATTCCAGTTCAGC
>CAXTPJ010000417.1:0-4080 GCA_964245855.1 uncultured Ferruginibacter sp.
CGGTACGCTATTATGCATGACATTTTTTACAATTACTACCGGGTATCTTTCGATAAAATGTATGAAGATGAAAATGCAGCCAGGGCCGAAATGTTGAATGTACTAAACCTGTTAAGCAGTTTTAATACCGACAATTCCAACACCATGATCAACCAGTTTTTTTTCCAGGGAAAAGCAAATGAACTGATCAGGATATTTTCAAAGGCGGCACAGCAGGATAAACTGAGGGCATCTGAATTATTGCAGAAAATGGACCTTACGAATTCATCCCGGTATAAAGAAGAATTGAAATGAGGAATTTGATTTTATTTATCAGTTGTATATACCTGTTATCCTGCGGTGGCAACAATGAAAAACCCCAGGGCAAAATACTAGCTGTAGAAAAAATGGAAGAGGTGATGTGGGATGTTTTCCAGGCAGATGCTTTTACCGAACGCTATATCAAAATAGATAGTACTAAGAATGCCAAATTACAAAATGCAGCCCTGCAGGAAAAAATATTTGAACTCCATAAAATAAACAGGGAAGATTTCTACACCAGTTATGATTATTACACTGCACGGCCTGATCAGATGAAAATGATGCTGGATACCATTACTGCCAGGGCAGAAAGAAAAAGGAACCAGGTAATGAGTGACAGGTATTCAGGGAAGAAGGCAGTTGAATAATTATTTTATCATTTATTTCCCCAACGGTAACTTTCAATCTTTAATCCTGCCAGGTCAATTACCCTATCCACAACAGTTGCTGCAACATCTTCCAATGTTGTTGGTTTGCTGTAAAAAGAAGGCGTAGCCGGGCAAATGATACCACCGGCAATTGTAACCGTTTCCATATTTCGGATATGAATGAGATTATAAGGCGTATCCCTTACCACACAGATCAGTTTTCTTCTTTCTTTCAACACTACATCAGCAGCCCTTGTGATCAAATCATTGCTGATGCCAGTTGCAATCCTGCCCAATGTTCCCATACTGCAGGGAACAACGATCATGATATCATATTGCCCGGAACCAGAAGCAAAAGGGGCGGTAAACTCCTGTTGTGTATAAAATGTAACCGGGTAGTCTTTATAACTGTCGTTACCCAGTTCTGTTTTCCAGACCTCTTTTGCATTCTCTGTTAATATTACCGCCAGCGCTGCCCATTGGTTTTTTATGGCAAGTAATTTGTCTAACAGCACTTTCGAATAAATGGAACCACTGGCACCCGTGATCGCTACTACAATTTTATGCATTACCTTGTCGTTAAAATATAATCTAAGCTACTAAACAAAAACCGCATGCGAAAAGTTATCCTGTTTTTAAGTTCTGTCCTGTTATTGTTTGCTGCTACTTCTTTCACTTCCGAAACAAAAGAAAAAGTTCAATGGCTTACGGTTGCTGAGTTACAGGCCGCTTACAGCAAAAATCCTAAACCAATTTTAATAGATGTATATACCAGTTGGTGTGGCTGGTGCAAAGTAATGGACAGGGAAACATACAGCAAAGACAAAGTGGCCGCTTACATTAATGAACATTATTACGCAGTGAAACTGGATGCCGAAATAAAAGAAACGCTGGAGTGGAATGGCAAACAATATGCTTTTAATGCGCCATACAAATCGAATGACCTGGCTATTTATTTGTTGGGAGGACAAATGAGTTTTCCTACCACCGTTTTCCTGCCAACACTGGATGCACAGCCTGCTCCGTTGCCCGGTTATTTAAAACCAAATGAAATTGAAGCGCCACTGAAATTCTTTGGTGATGGTATTTACAAAACGAAGAAGTTCCAGGAGTTCAACAGCACATTTACGGCGAGCTGGTAAAATATATTTTTGATTGATACAAAGGAGGCTGTTGATTCAGCCTCCTTTTTTATTGGTATTTGTTTTATCTTGGATACCATATCAACCATTACTTGCATGAGAAAAATATACGCTTGCCTGCTATTGCTATTGCTCACACCCTTTTTATCTTCAGCACAGGCACCTTATATAGCCACAGCAGGTGGCGATGGATTGGGACAATATGGATACCTTGAAAAGGATGCAGTAACTTTTTCACGGCTTGAAAGAAATACGTACAACAACATTGCTTATCTCAGTGCAAGGTGGTGGATCACAGACAATGATGCTGCAAATGGTGAAGGCAAAGAATATATTTATCATGTGTATGATGGGCCTGATTGGATAAGTAGTATTGGCTGGCAATGCGGTGGAGATAATTATCCATCGAAAAGAACCACTGATTTTAATGTTCTTGATTTTAATCCTGAATGGAAAGCGGGAAGTGATTGCTATGTTTCGGTTTGTGCCAAATATTGTGATGACAGTTATTCTCCTGCAGGTTTTAATGGCCTTACTACAAACGGCGCTACCGGCTTTAATGAGAGGCATTTCCGGGTGCTGGATGTTGATACCGGCCTGCATGTTTCTACGGCCAGTTATATCGGCAATGCAAATGGTGTTTGCCAAATAAACAATTCAAACAATGTGGCAGGAAGTTTTGCCATTGATCCCGGTGGTTTTGCTGGTATCACCCTCACTTCATTGATGTTGAAAAATTCGGGTTCGGCGGTAGAAGGGACTGATATTCCAAACGATGCTTTGAATGTTTATTACGAAACGGCAGCTACCGGCGCAGAAGTATTTGGCGATGGCAACGAAACATTTGCCGGTACACTTACCGGTGATTGGGATGGAAACAGTACCGATAATATTTATGGCAGTACTTCAATCAATATTCCTTTAACCGGCAAGATAAGAGTGTATGTATTGTTGTGCCAATACAACAGTCCTGCAGCCATCGGCAAGATTATCAACCTGGGTATTGTAAATGACGGTATTTTTTTATCACCTGCTTTGGATGGCTTTACCAAGCTGCGTATCAATGAAGGCAGTATTTCGCAACGCAATATTATATTGCCGGTTCGGTTTCTTCAATTTAGCGGCAAGCGAAACAAAGGAATGGTTGATTTAAAATGGCAGGTAAATGCTGATGATGAACCTGCTTATTTTATAGTGCAGCAATCCTTTGATGGTATCAATTTCACCACTGCCGGTAACAGGTTATTTTCAGACTTTGCAAGGCAAAGAAACCATTATGAATATACCTTGAACACTGCAGCCACCTATTTCAGGATAACGGCTGAGTATGCTACCGGCTTTAAAAATGCAAGCAATATCATCAGGGTAAAAAATGATTTTAAAGGACAATTGAATATTCTTCAAAACCCCGTGACGGATAATATCATTATACAAAGCAGTGGTACGGGTAATTATAATATGCGATTAACAGATGCTTCAGGAAAATTAATAATGAATAAAAATATTCTGTTCAGGGCAGGTGCCAACACTATACTAATCCCAGAAGCTACACCATCACAATTGTTGTTTCTGCAATTGCAAAACAATGAAGGTGCGTTGTACGATTTTAAAATTTTCAAACATTAACGATTGTAAGCCGTTAGTAGTAATTTACAGCACAAACTAACTAATGGCATCTCCTGCTCCCACTTTGCAACGCAGCTTAGGGCTTTTTCAATCTACCGTGCTCAACATGATCGATATGATTGGCATCGGGCCTTTCGTAACGCTCCCTATTGTTATAGGATTGGTAGGCGGGCAATTTCTATATGCCTGGGTTGCCGGCGCTGTTTTGTCGCTAATTGATGCCATGATATGGAGCGAACTGGGGGCAGCATATCCTTTGGCCGGCGGCAGCTATAATTTTCTAAAAGAAGCATATGGTAAAAATGGTGCAGGCAAAATGATAAGCTTTCTATATGTGTGGCAAACTGTTATACAAGCCCCGCTGGTAGCGGCTTCTGCAGCCATTGGCTTTTCTGTTTATTTAGGGTATTTGGTACAGTTAAATGAATGGGAGCAAAAGGGGGTATCCGGCGCCGTTATCATCTTCGTCACTTACTTATTGTACAGGAAAATAGATAACATCGGAAGAATTGGTGTGCTGCTGTGGAGCGGTGTATTGCTAACCATGTGCTGGATCATTTTTGGCGGTATATCAAATGGTCATTTTTTTGAACCTGTAAAAGAAGCCATTACTGGTTTTAGCTGGTCGCAGGTTGTTCCTTTTG
>CAXTPJ010000418.1:0-4078 GCA_964245855.1 uncultured Ferruginibacter sp.
TAAGCCCGTCGGAAGAGTAAAGCATACACTAGCAGATTAACTCCGCCAACGGGTTTAATATTTTTAATTTATACACCTTGTGGGATTGTGTCTTATTCAATCAACTTATTTCTCATTCCATACATGATTAACCCACCAATTGTTTTTGCATTTACTTTCATTTTCATATTCTGACGAATGGTTTCAATAGTTCTTGGACTTAGGAAGATTGTTTTGGAAATTTCTTCAGTGGTTTTATCTTCTGCAAGTAGTTTTAAAATCTTTATCTCCTTTTCATTGAAATGTACCACCGGTGTATTACCATAATGTTGACGTACATTTTTCTTTTGCATTAATTTTCCCATTACTGCACGATTAACAAGATCGTTGAAATAAAAATCGTCATTAATGCAGGTAAGAATAGCGTTATATATTTCTTCAGGATCAGTAGTTTTTGTTAAATATGCATTAGCGCCCATTTCCATCATTTTACTGATCATCTGCTGATCATCGTACATTGTTAAAACGATGATCTTTACCTCCTCATATTCTTTACGCAGCATTTCAATGGCGTTGATACCGTCTATTTCGGGCATTCTAATATCCATTAATAAAACATCCGGGTGTTTGATGGTCATCTTATGCATTAAATCTTTTCCATCTTCCGCTTCCCATAGCATTTTAAGATTCTCCTTACCGGAAAGTGCCATTTTAATTCCATCTCTAAAAATTTTATGATCGTCTGCAATGGCAATTTTTATCAAATATTCAGGGTTAGTAGCCATACCGGTTAGTAGTTATTTTTGGTATTTTTTGGGTTAAAATTAATTATTAATGATTAGTAAAAACAACAATGAAAGAATATTAATTAAAAAAAATCAGCCACAAGAAAAAATAATTTTGTACTGCTTCTAAAGGCACAATTACGGTGATCTTTAAAAAAACACAAAGGTAAAAACACTTGGTAAAATTCACTTCTCAATACGTAAACCCTCTATATCCGATAAAATATTTTACGATTTTTTTGTAAATATACTATGTTAATAAAGGGGTGGTAATGCTTATACATTTTATTCGACGATAAGGTAACTTTGTGTAGTTGATTGGCATTAGTGGGGCTTACTTGATAGTTTCGTAAACTCTTGTTTCCCATTACTTTTTGAAAGACATTGCATATTCATTTATCTACAACACTTTTACATTAGTTACTAATGCCAATCAATATTTTATTTCTACGTTTTATATCCATTATTTATTTGTTGGCACTATTCTTGAAATTGTAGGAAAGTTACTTCAATTTTAAAATTCATATTTTCTCTCTTTACTTAAGATTATTCTTAATTATAGTAACGTTACGCTTGGTAAATGTACTAATTATCTCAATAGTATTTTTACTATTTTTGCATTGTAAATATACTTAATCTCTTAAAGTAATCTTAATAAATAAAAGAGCTATATGCTTTACCTATTAAAGGTTAGCTTAAAAGTGGGTTAGTTTTACCGAAATATACCCATTGTTGGTTACTAGATATTAATAGAAGTTTACGATACGAAACTATCAAGTAAACCTCTAAACTTAACCTAATTATGTGGAATTTTTAATTTTTAAATTGAGTAAGTTTTGATATTGTTAAAATGGTTAGTTATTTTTGATAAAACTAATAACTATTTTACAAGTCTTAATTTATACCACTTACCTAGCTGAATTAACTCCCCTTATTCTGTTTTTATTTTTTTTAAGGAAAAATAAAGAGTCAGATATAAGGGTGTTTTTTATCTATACTCTCTCTATTGCTTTTTTTTTATTTCTTTCGCTTTTCTACAAACTTTATTTAAAAGATGCAATTCATCAACTAATTGTTAATCGTGTATTTCTTTTAGTAGAATTTACATTGCTATCCATTTATTACTTTCATTTAATAAAAAATTGTTTAAAAAAAATTATTCTACCACCAATTATTTGCTTTTTTTTTCTTTATTCTATATATGATTTTTATTTAAGTAAGCCTGGAGAATTTAGTTTCATCCCTCTTGTTAAAGAATGCTTTTTTTTTATTTTACTAATTATTTACTTTTTGTATGAAAAAATAAAATTCAATGTATCAGCTTCTGTTTACTCCCTTCCAAGTTTTTGGATTTCCGTTGCTTTTTTAATTTATTTTTCAGGTAATTTCTTTCTTTTTCTTTTTTCAAAATCCATGTTCAAAAATCCAGACTTTAGATTTCAGTATACTATCATATATAGTTCAGTCACTATCATAAAGAATATCTTTATATGCACTGGTATATATACAAATTCGCTCCTATTGAATAAAGAAAATACTTTTTTAAAAAAAATCGACATCGACCTCGGCACTTTCAACCCATTACCTAATAAACCTAACCTCTAACCATAAATGATATTCTTACAAGTTGCCACCAGTGCATCTCCGGGTTCCAGTTATATTATGCTGTTGGGAACGTTAGGTATGGTTAGCCTTACGCTGGGCATTGTATTCTTTGTAATTTTTCACCAGCGAAAGGTTACAAGGTTTAATATGGAATTGAAAAAGCTGGAAGATGACAAGCAGCAGATTTTACTGAATGCATCAATCAAATTCCAGGAAGAAGAGCGTAACCGCATTGCGGCCGATTTACATGATGATGTTGGGCCATTGTTAGCTACTGCCCGGCTTTACCTGAATGAAAACCTGATCAACCAGGAACCTGCTGCTCAGTTGCAATCTATCTATAGCGCCAAACAAATCATTGATGATGCCATACAACTGATCCGAAATATCAGTCATAGCATGATGCCCCCTACCCTTAAAAACTTTGGACTAGAAAGTGCCATGAGCGATCTCTTCCAAAAAATTAATGGCAGTGGCACTCTCAATGCCAGCGTTCGCTTTCACGATTACCGTACCAGGTTAAAAATGGACCAGGAACTGCTTATATTCCGGGTAGTGCAAGAGTTGATCAACAACATTATTAAACACAGTAATGCTGGCTTTATACACCTTACGCAAAATGCTACCAATACCCATAGTTATTTTCGCCTTCACCATGATGGACAAGGCATTATACAAACAGAATTTGAACGGTTAAACCATGTTTCAACCGGATTAGGTTTAAAAAATATTGCAAGCCGTATCAAGGTATTAAACGGACGTATATTATTTGAAATTGATCCGAGCCATACTTATTATAAAGTAACTTTAGAAATTCCAAAGGATTCGTCTTATTAACAGGAAACAATGATTTAACTTAGTGCCTGTAACCAAAGCGGATTGATAATTTATATTGACTGTATGTTTAACCCATACTTCATAAAACAACTTCTTCCTTCCCGGCATTTTTTTTTATGGAACAGATAAAAGTAGCAATAGCAGATGATCACCAGATTTTCAGGAAAGGGGTTATCCTTTCTATGCGGCCTTATACCAACATCAAATTTACCATTGAGGCTGAAAATGGAGAAGATTTAATTGCTAAGATCAAGAATAACGAGCCGGATGTTGTGCTGTGCGACTTAAAAATGCCCATTAAAGATGGCATTGATACCACCAAGCAAATCACCAGGGATTTTCCCAAGATCAGGGTTATTATATTAACGATGTACGAAGATGAGCGTTTCGTTGGCCATTTGATGGACTGCGGCGCTGCCGGATATCTTTTAAAAAGTACAGAACCAGGTGAAATAAAAAGAGCTGTTATTGATGTGATGCGTACCGGTTTTTACCTGAACCCGTTTGTAAATAAAGTATTAATTAAAAAGAATTACAGCAAGCAAAAATTCAATCCCTCACTTACAACAGAAATTGTGATCAGTGAAAGGGAAAAAGAAGTACTCACATTGGTTTGCATGGAATATACAGCGGTGGAAATTGCTCAAAAAATGGATATCAGCGCCAGGACAGTGGAGGCAATTAAAGACAGGCTAATGGAAAGATTCGGCGTAAAAAATTCAGTGGGGTTGGTATTTTATGCGATGAAAAATCAACTAATCGATTAAGAAAACAATACAGTTGATAAGAAGATTATCGTTAAGAGAATATAAGTTGCTACACGATTCAACAGTACAAATGAGTGACACAACGATGATGAATAAAGTACTGTA
>CAXTPJ010000419.1:0-4071 GCA_964245855.1 uncultured Ferruginibacter sp.
CCTGCAAAAGAAAGGCATACAAAAAGAAACCCTGGATAACATCAGTAAATTGGCCAGCAATGCATTTAGCATTGATAACAGGATACAAAACGAGCAGGGTGGATCGAAAGAAGTGAACGCAGATGTAAATGCCGGTGTAGGTTTGGGCAGCGGCATTTTAATTTATATCACCATGTTTATTTTTGGCGCCATGGTAATGCGTGGCGTAATGGAAGAAAAAACCAACCGTATTGCAGAAGTAATGGTAAGCAGTGTAAAACCATTTGAATTGATGATGGGCAAGATATTGGGCATTGCTGCAGTAGGGCTGACACAATTGTTATTATGGATCATATTGATGTCGGCATTGTTTACAGCAGTCGGCGCTTTCTTCTCGCATGAAATGCTGGAGCAGGCCGGCCAGGCCAGTCAATCCATTCCGGGTGGCGGTAACAATGCTGTGATGGCTTCTAAATTTGCCGATGCCAGTAAGGCATTCAGTAATGTAAATTGGCTAACGGTATTGGGTTGTTTTGCATTCTATTTCTTGGGCGGTTATTTATTTTACGCTTCCTTGTTTGCAGCCATCGGCAGTGTGATCAATGAAGACCCGCAGGAAGCACAATCTTTAATGCTACCGATCACCATGCCCATCATTTTTGGGTTTATCATTTTAAGCAGCAACATCAGTACGCCTGATAGTCCTGCTATGGTTTGGGGAAGCCTTATTCCTTTTACTTCACCTATTGTTATGATGGGCCGCATCCCCAGTGGCGATGTACCCTGGTACGAAATATTGGCTTCCATGACATTGCTGGTTGCAGGCTTCATCTTCACCACCTGGCTGGCAGGAAAAATTTACCGTACCGGCATTTTGATGTATGGAAAAAAAGCGTCGTGGAAAGAGATGTTCAAATGGGCATTTCGTAAAGCATAGGGCAAAAAGGAGTTGGCATTCCGGTTACAGAATTATACATTTGCAATCCAATAAAATTTGACTCCTTAGCTCAGTTGGTTAGAGCTACTGACTCTTAATCAGTAGGTCCAGGGTTCGAGCCCCTGAGGGGTCACAGCATAATCAGGCATTTACAATTTAAATTTGTAGGTGCTTTTTTATTTGCACGCAGTTTGCACTTCATTCAGTTTACAGTATCAAAATTTCCCGTTTTGTCAAGGCGCTTTGGTAGAATTGAAAATATACACTTTCAGTGAGCAATATCTGGGCAGAAATTTCTCTACAGTACTTGTCGCCTAGTTGACCTTGGAATAAATCATCATTGTAACTGTTTAAGTTTGGCAGATGAGTTGTTTTCATTTCGAAAACCACATATTTATCCTGAGGCGCTAAATAAAATCCTGTAATCATATTGAACAGACCATACTCAATATTTCGAACAAAATTGATCTCTGCTAACTTTTTGACTATAGAATTCAAGTTGTAATAATTTGTTCGATTAGCCGGACGTTTAAAGAAAGCTGCTATGGAACTTTCAACCGGCACCATATGCATGGGTTCTGATTTCTTAATCAGGAAAAAAAGTGGTGATCATTTAGAAAAAAAGCACCATTATCAATAAGACCATTAATAAAGCTTGTGGGGTTGTTGATCACGTGGCCCCGGGTGATCATTGTTTTTTTTCTGCACCTTTTTTGGTACAAATGCAGTATTTCTGCTGTATGCGCCATTATCATAAGGCTGAATTTTATGACTGTTTATTTTGGTAATCCATTTAAACAGTGGATACATCCATTCTTCGGCAGGCTTTGTAAGTACGAATCCATGATTACCAGATGGGCATACATACAACTCAGCAGGCACTTTATTTTTAATGAGTGCATCATAGAACAGGATACTGTTTTCAACCGGAACCAACTCGTCATCACCAGCATGCGTAATCCAGGTAGGCGGTGTAGCCGCATTAACATACAGCTCATTCGAAAAAAAATCTGATTGATCCTGTGTGAAGGTTGTTCCCAATAATAGGTTTTTGGACCCCCGGTGGGCCAATGGTTCTTTAAAACTGATAACCGGATAAATTAATACAGTAAAGTCTGGACGCAGGCTGGTCTTTGACTTGTTGGGGATAAGCCCTTTATCAAAATGAGTTGCGGCTGTTGACGCAACATGCCCTCCGGCAGAAAACCCCATAATCCCTATTTTTTTTGGATCGATGTGCCATTTCTTTGCATTTTCCCGAACCATTTTAATTGCTTGTTGTGCATCCTGTAAAGGGCCGATACTTTTGTTTAACATGATGGAATCTGATGGCAACCTGTATTTTAAAACAAAAGCGGTAAAGCCATGTTCCGTAAGGGTTTCAGCAACTGCTTTACCTTCAGGGCCTGAATTTTCAAAAAAATATCCTCCACCCGGACAAATAATAACAGCAGCATTATTGGATTTTCCGCATGGATGATAAACAGATAAAGAAGGGCAGGAGATATTTCTGTACCCAACGGTCTGGCCATTGATTACAACCGGTATCTCCTCCATTTGATAGCCGGTTGAATTAGGGATTTCTTTATCATAAAGTAGAATTTCGGATTGCGCTGTAATGCTTAAGCTAAACAATAAACTGAAAGCAAAAGAATAAATCTTTTTAATGTCCGCCATATTCCATATCGAATGAAAAGTGGGAGTTTTGTTGGCACCATTTCTAACAAAACCGATTGGTATTGGAAACAGCTCGTTCCTTTCCAACCTTCTTATGATAATCAAAGGAGTCAATAAAACAGGTTTAGATATGATTTCAAAAACTATTCACTAAAAGCCATACAAAAACAAAACGCCGTTAACCGGTCATTTAACTGGTATTTTTATTCCCAAACGAACATCATTAATGCATTTGAATTCTACTTACACGACAAATACAATTGAAACGGGGCATTAAAAAAATTATTGCAAAATAAATAAGTACTACAATGCCTGGATCAAGTCAGAAATTATTTGAGATCTTGTGTTAATCAGTTGTGATAATTGATTCGTAAAAACTACAACTACTTATAATTCTTATCAAACATATAATAGCCATCCGGATCTGCAAACGGTGCAATTAAAAAATTTTCACAAAAATAACTGAAAGTGCTGCCAGTATGGCCATTGACCTGATTTTCGCTTATTGTATATTTTTTAAATTTAATAAAAAATCGTATTTTCCACATGAAGTTTATGAGGCAATAGTGTGCCTTACCGTTTATGTATCATTGTTTATTTAACCAGTTTCGAAATGGAACAGTCAAGCAGGAATTACTCGTGTTCCAAATACTGTAACTGATTACTTATAGGTGATGATATAAATTGTGGATGCAAGGAGGCAAATTATTATAGAAAGCAAACGCAATCTTTCAGGCAACGTCCAGCTTTGGCATTCCTGTTTAAATTTACAAGCCTGCGTATATCATATTTTATTAATTACTGCCTCCGGAACTATACAGCAACGGTTTATAAAATTGTATATCCAGTAAAAAACACTGTTCGTTTGACGCAAATGTTTAGTTATTTATTTTCATTACAATCCTTTATTTTTGCGTCCTGCTAAAATTTAAACCGCCCTTTACATTGCCCGATAGTGTAACGGTAGCACATCAGATTCTGATTCTGCTTGTCTTGGTTCGAATCCAGGTCGGGTAACAACATAATAATAACCCCGCTCTTGAGAGCGGGGTTATTATTTAAAACTCTTTTCTGCCAAATATTTCAGGGGTTTTTATTTTTATGCTCAATAAGTGTATGCCAGTAACTTTTTTAGGCAGAATTTGGCCAGCGATAAAAATCATACAGCCAAATCAAACTTAGGTATTTTATAAACTTTTAAACAGGACATTCATGTCTAATCCCTGTTGAACCAGTTGATCTGCATACCCGTTATCTGTTATACCATAAGTAGTGATCATGGTTAGAAACAAGATTTTACGTGGCTTTATTTTTTCGGTAAAAACTGATGCTTTCTGTTTCATTACTTCAGCGTATTGCTTATCGATCGTAAAAGTTTTATTATAAAATTTCATTTCACAAATATTGATGATCATATCTTTTCTATCACTAGTGTCCTGTTAAAATATATAAAAGTTCTTTGAAATTCTTAATAGACG
>CAXTPJ010000420.1:0-4067 GCA_964245855.1 uncultured Ferruginibacter sp.
AAGCCTTGAACAAAATTTTCTTGGCGGCGGAAGTGGCCAGACAACCCAGAGTGTGATGGCTACTTTAAATCCTGCCGACATTGCTTCGATTGATATTTTGAAAGATGCATCAGCCCAGGCTATCTATGGATCACAGGGTGCGAATGGCGTTGTACTCATTACAACAAAAAAAGGTAAAAGTGGCGAAGGAAAAATATCGTACGATACTTACTTTGGCTGGCAGCAGGTACCTAAAAAATTAAAGGTGATGAACCTGCAGCAGTTTGCTGCTTACTCCAATTCATTGCTGGCTGATATCAACGGTGTAACCGGTGGCTCACAGGATACCATACCCGAATTTAAAAATCCATCTATACTTGGTGTGGGTACAGATTGGCAGGATGAAATTTACCAGGTGGGCCGTTTACAAAGCCACCAGTTATCTTTCTCCGGCGGACAGGGAAAGACAACCTATTATTTTTCCGGTGGTTATTTTGATCAGCAGGGTACGTTGATCGAAACGAAATTCCGCAGGTACACCATGCGCATGAATATTGATCAGCAGGTGAAAAGCTGGTTCAAAGCTGGCATCAGCGGCAACATGTCAAGAAGTGATCAAAAGATTGGTTTGTCAGATGGCTTTGATGCCGTCACCAGTACAGTATTGTACAATAGCCCTGCATCGGCTGTTAGAAATGTAAACGGTGAATACATTGGAACTACCATTGTTGGTGGTACACAATTCGGTAACATCAGCAACCCGGTGGCACTTGCAAAATTTCGTGATGTAAGGGCTGTGAGTACGAAAGTATTTGGCGCTTTGTATGGTGAGATAGAATTCATGAAGGGCCTAACGTTGAGAAATCAGTTGAACTATGATTTTAATTTGGGCGCTAACAAAGCATTTCAGCCGGAAGTGAAAAATGGTGATACTACACAGAATAATATCATCAATATTGCACAGTTAAGAGAGGAAAGAAACAACAGTATTTATTATGGTTTTCAAACCTATCTTAATTACAACAAAACATTTAAGAAGCATGCGATTGCTGCAACCCTGGGACATGAATCGCAGTATTCAAGTTACGATTACATTAATGCCAGCCGGGTAAGGCAGCAGTTGAATTTGCCGTCGCTTGCAACAGGTGCTGGTGGAAATAATTCCGGTGAAACCATTGGTGCAGGCCAGGGTGTATGGAGTATGGAATCTTATTTTGCCAGGGTGAATTATACTTACAACAACCGTTATTCTGTAAGTGGTTCAATCCGCCGTGATGGTTCTTCCAATTTCGGCCCCGAAAAAAGATACGGGTATTTTCCTGCCGTATCCGCTTCATGGACAGTTACCAATGAACCTTTTGCTGAAAACCTGAAACACCTGAGTTACCTGAAACTCAGGATCGGTGCAGGTTCTGTGGGCAACCAGGAAGTTGGTGGCAACAATCTCTACAAGTCAAACATTGCAGCGCCTATCAGCGGCCCGCTGGGTGCAGGAAGCCTTCCATACAATGTGGCCAATCCAAGATTGGGATGGGAAGCTGTTAAAACGTACAATGCCGGTATTGATGTAACAACACTCAATAAAAGAGTTGAGATATCAATTGATGTGTATAAAAAAGTAACCACTGATATGTTGCTGCCTACACAGTTGCCAGCCTTCTCCGGACTTGGTACCAACTACAATGATATACGCACACCAACTGCCAATGGCGGACAGGTTACCAATAAGGGTATTGATGTCAGCATCACAACATACAATGTGCAGTCAAAAGATTTTAACTGGAAAACCAATATTATATTCAGCCATTACAAAAACAAACTCGATTTTTTAAATTCACCTGATGCCGCCCTGGCGGGAGATTTTGATGAGTATGGTGACCGTCCGCTGGTAACCCTTTCTCAGCAAGGCTTGCCGCTGGGTTCTTTTTATGGGTATGTTACTGATGGATTGTTCCGTGAAATGAAAGACCTGAATAATGGCATTGATTGGGGATTGCCGGTGCAGCCGGATAAACAGTGGTTGGGCGATGTACGATACAAAGATTTGAACGGCGATAATAAAATTGACGGTAAAGATGTAAAGGTTATCGGTAACCCTAATCCTAAGTTTACTTATGGTATGACGAATACCGTTAGCTACAAAGGAATTGACCTCTCGGTATTTGTATATGGAAGTTATGGTGCACAAATTTTCAACTATGCAAGAAGGCAGACAGAGGGTTTACGCAACCAGTACAACAACCAGTTGGTAACAGTAATGGATCGTTATACCAGCACCAATCCAAACGGTTCATTGCCACGCTACAACCAATGGCACAATAACAATTTCAGGATATCTGACCGCTTTATTGAGAGTGGTTCCTTCCTGCGAATCCAAAATATTTCTCTTGGATATAATTTACCAAAGAACATGATCAGCAAAGCAAAACTGATGAATGCTAAACTGTATGTATCGGTACAAAACCTGCACACTTTCACCAAGTATTCAGGATATGATCCTGAGTTGGGTGCCTACAACAGCCGCATCACTTTAATGAACATTGATAACGGCCACTATCCAAACCCAAGGTCATTCACCATTGGCGCAAACATTGAATTCTAATTTTAAAAAATTACTGATCATGAAAGTCAAATATATTTTTTTAGCAACAGCATTACTTTTTTCAGGGGCATCCTGTAAAAAAAGTTTCCTCGATCATACCTCTACTTCCAATGCTACACTGGATGTGTATTATACCAACGCAGAACAGGTTAACGGCGCAACCGGGCTGCTCTACAATTCTGTTTGGGGCGATTGGTTTGACAAAGCTTTTTCTTCTGTAGGCGACGTATTGGGCGGTACTGTAACAGGTGCTGCGGGCAACGATCAATACAATTCATTTTACAATTTCAACATTCAAAGTACGGATGGTTTGATCAACCTTACCTGGAATGCCTGCTACAAAGCCGCCGGCCAGGCATCTGTATTGATCCAGTCTTTTGAAGCAAAGAAAGCCACAACAAGTAACCCGGCTTATCTGGTGCAGGGCATTGCAGAAGCAAGGTTTATCCGTGGGTTTGCTTACTTCTACATCGGCCGCCTGTTTGGCGATGCGCCCATTGTAGCAGATCCTGTTGCACTCACTGCACCGGGTCAATATTTGGTGCCAAGGTATTTGCAAAAAGATGTGTTGCGTTTTGCCATTGAAGACCTTCAGTTTGCAGAAGAAAACCTGGCAACAGTCGCTTATCAGCCTGGCCGTGTTACTAAATATTCCGCAAAAGGAATGATGGCGAAAGTGTATCTCTACCTGAAAGATTATACCAATGCAAAATTGAAAGCGAAAGAAGTAATTGATTATGCGAACGGTTCCGGTGTAATCGGGCTGTATGGCGATTACAATAAAATGTTTACTTCTTCTTCAACCAACAATAATAAAGAATCACTTTTCTCACTACAATGGTTAACTTCTTTGGGCTGGAACGGTGGCAACCGTTTTCAATTGTATGTTGGACCACAACCCTTGCTGGCACCGGCTCCTACCAGTGGTGCAGGTTATTCTGCATTGGTGCCTTCCATCGATATGCTTGATACGCTAACAGGTTACGCGGCTGCTGATAACCGCCGTGGCTGGTCGGTAATGGAACAGGGTTTTCACAAAGCAGAATGGGTGAATGCAAGTTTTCCTAATGGGTTTACGTATGACACAACCGGTAACAACACCGATAATTCTCATATCAGGACTGGTACCAGGTCGAATATTCAAAAATATGTGGTTGGCCCAAACAGGGCAGATGAACCGGTAAACACCAGTTCTCACAGCCAGATCGGTACTTACATTTTACGCTATGCAGATGTGTTGCTGATTTATGCAGAAGCCATTGCTGCCGGCGGAACAACTACCGATGCCGAAGCGGTGGCTGCATTCAATGCAGTGCATACCAGGGCCGGGCTTCCTGCTGTAAGCAGTTTTACCAATGATCAACTATTGCATGAACGCAAAGTGGAATTTGCATTTGAAGGAGATTACTGGTTTGATATTCAGCGCCAGGGTTTTGCCAAAGCAAAGTCAATGATAGAAGCACAGGAAAGAGGAACGTATGACTTT
>CAXTPJ010000421.1:0-4054 GCA_964245855.1 uncultured Ferruginibacter sp.
TAAATAACTTTTCCAGAAATTTGTTGAACATAATCAGGGAGAAAATCTCCGTTTTAATTTTGAGTATGTAAAGGTATATTGGCGTATAACAGTGCGCTTATAAATTCAATATAAACGGAATTTCTACTTTCACAAACGGTAAAAAAACGAATACAAACGGACTTTAATACTTTGTTATGTGGAAATAAGGGTGGGTTAGTGGCAAACCAGTTATTTAGATCTTCAAAACCTATTAGCATCTTGATATTTTTGAGTTATGAAAAAACGCTGCTCAATATTTTTCAAAAACATCATTATTAACCAGGCTACAAATTCTTTTAGCAAACATCTCCCTTTAATTCATTTTCACGAAAGCGTACATACGGTTACGTTAGCATGTGTACAATGAATGAATTTACATTTGAATAAATTCACAAGTCTACCTTTTACAAATCATTACCTTCAAACAAAAAAGCAACCGATGAAAAAAGCAATCTTGTTTGGTGCCAGCGGTTTTATAGGTTCTTACCTGTTGGATGAATTATTGAATAGTGAAGATTACAAAGAAGTGATGATTGTGGTACGAAAAAAATTACCTGTTTCACATGCTAAACTAACCACGCTGATTGCAGATTTCAATTCTCTGCCCGGCCTTGCGAATAACATCAATGCTGATGAAGTTTTCATTGCACTTGGCACTACCCAAAAAAATACACCCGATAAAAAAGCATATTACCAGGCAGACCATGATTACCCGGTGCTTGCAGCCAGCATTGCAAAAGAAAAAGGCGCCAAAGCTGCATTTGTTGTAAGTGCAGTGGGCGCCAACGAAAGATCAGGTGTATTTTACATTAAAACAAAAGGAGCAATGGAAAGGGATATCATTGCACTCGGTTTTGAGCATACCCTTATTTTCCGACCATCGCTCATAATGGGAAGCCGAAAAGAAAACAGGCCCATGGAAAAAATATTTATTAAGATATGGGCTGTTATTAATCCTTTATTAATAGGCGCATTCGATAAATACAAGGGCATAGAAGGAAAAGATATCGCCAAAGCAATGGTAAATGTTGCAAAACAACGGAAGGCAAAACTATTCATCTATCACTGGAAAGAAATGAATGCTTTAAAATAACACAATCAAACGAACATAAATGCTGTTACCTGTAAAATCTCAAGAAATTAGTGTTGATCCAATAATAAAGGCAAAAGAGAAATGAAAAATTTTGGTGGTCAGCAAGCAAGTATCCAGGAATGTATTAATACCCTCTGTATGTGCTATGCAGCAACTTCTGCAGACATCTCAAAAAATTTGGTCACCGCCTGTGTGCGTTTGCTCACTTCCAGCTTACGATAAATATTTTTAAGGTGCTTCTTTACAGTATTGATAGAAATATTATAATCGGCAGCAATTTCTTTATACAGGTTGCCGTAAGAGAGTGCCTGAAGAATTTTCTTTTCTTGTTTGGTCAGTTGTAAATTATCTTTCATGATGGGAGTTTTACGTTATGGAGAGTGAAATTACTAATCTCCATGGAGTCGTATTTACAGTTTTCATACCAATATTTACAACATTATTAGGTTCATTCAATAAAAAACCGATATACCCATAGTATCTAATCAAACCAAGGTCAACCCGTAGCGCCAGCTTGTACCAGTATCCATATTATTTATTCTTTCACAATGCAGAAAATCCTTCCTCATCAACTTTATAAAAATTAACTTTACCGCCATCCCAATAATTTATCTGCTCAATGGCAAAAAAAACTTTTGAAGAACTGGAGGAATCCAATAAAGAATTGATGTCAGCTAATGAGCAACTGGCTGAACATAACCAGGAGCTAAAAAAGCAGGTGAGCCAGTATCAACACCTTGAACAGGTAATTGCTGAAAGGACTGCCATGCTGCAATCAGTAAATGAATCGTTGAAACATTCCAATAAAAATCTGCAGGAATTTGTATCCATTGCATCCCATGACCTGCAGGAACCATTAAGAAAGATTAAAACCTTCATTAGTATTTTAAGCGACCGTCATACGATGACACTGAATGCGGAGGGAAAATCATTGCTTTTAAAAACAACTAATGCTGCCAATCGCATGTCCGCATTGATAACAGATGTATTAAGTTATTCCCGCATAACTCATCCCGGTGATACTTTTATTTTGACGGATTTAAATCTTATACTCGATAATGTTATTCAGGATTTTGATTTGAAGATTGAAGAGAAAAAGGCTGTGATAAAAGTAGAGAATAAATTGCCCCTTATTGAGGCAGTGCCAATTCAGATTAACCAGCTATTTTATAACCTGCTAAGCAATGCTTTAAAATTTTCGAACCAGAACAAACCACCGGAGATAATTATATCAAACAGAATGTTTTCTGAGCAGGAAACATTACAGCATAGTAACTTAGCTAAAGACCAATCATATTGCCAACTGATTTTTAAAGACAATGGCATAGGATTTCATGAACAGTTCAATGAACAAATTTTTTCCATCTTCGAACGGTTAAATAACCCTGCAGACTTCGACGGCACAGGTATCGGCCTGGCTTTATGCAGGAAGATTGTAATTAATCACCATGGACTCATTTACGCTGAGGCTAAAGAGGCTGAAGGAGCAACGTTTTACATAATTCTTCCAGTAGCCCAAATAAGGCATTAATGTTGTGAAACCTGACTATACTTACATGTTGAAGTTTGATTCATTTATATAATTTAAAAAATGGAAAATATTACCAGGCTGTTATTAGTTGATGATGATGCGGACGACTGTAGTTTATTTGTAAAAGCTGCCAATGAGGTTGACAAAAATATTTTTTGCATCATTGCATCTAATGGACAGGAAGCAATCGATATATTAAGGGATACCGAAAAGGAACTGCCAGATTACATTTTCCTTGATTTAAGAATGCCAAAGGTAAATGGCAGGAAGTGTCTGGAAGAAATACGAACAACTGAACACCTGAAGCATATACCTGTGATCATATACAGCACTTCTAAAGATGTGGCTGATGCAGAAAACCTTACTCAAATGGGAGCTAATCACTTTATAACCAAACCCTCTAACCCGGATGAAATCTATTATCTTCTTTCACAGGTATTATCCGAAAAGTGGGTATAAAGGATTGGCGGAAAAATTATTTTTTTTGGCATCTAATTTTCTATTCTTAGAAAAAGCAAGTTTGAGTTAATGAAGATTTTTATTAAAAATATGGAAAGTACAGGTTGCATTGCATGGCTAAAATCTGCACTTGACGAATTGGCTATAGTATATGATCCGAATATAAAGCTTGGGGAAGTGGTGTTATCTTCAGGTGCTAATCAACCCAAATTACAAGAACTGAAAAACAAATTGGAAGAAAAAGGTTATGCCATTATCTATGACCGTAAAAATATTTTAGCAGAGCAGATTAAATTTTTAGTTTTTGAAATGCTTTCGCAAAAAGAAGCTCCTGTGGAAAATTATTCCCTGTACATCAGCAAAAATATGCACCTGAATTACACTTACCTTGCAAACATTTTTTCGGAAACACAGGAAATAACAATTGAACATTTTATAATCAATCAAAAAATCCAGAAAGTAAAACAGCTATTGCTCTCCAGCGAATATTCTATTAGCCAGATTGCAGATATTATGCACTACAGTAGTATTGGCCACCTCTCCAACCAGTTTAAAAAAGTCACGGGTGTTAATCCTTCTGAATTTAAGAAACAGATGCAAAAAGCCAGTTTGACATAAGAAAACTTCACCTTTGGAATTTCAATTACATAATTCCCATATTCACATCGCAGCACTAAATATTTATTATCTTGCCTCAATCTCTCACACAAAAGATTAAGCATTACCAATTGATTAATATACTACTGCTGGACGATTCGGAAGACTTGCTGGAGATGTTTGCTGTCATTCTGAAAATGAATGGATACAGCGCAATTACAGCAAACAGCCAGGTTAAGTTTTTTAATTTGCTCGAAATAAACAAGCCTAACCTTATAGTTCTTGACGTTGCACTGAGGGATGGAGACGGAAGATCAATCTGCAAACAGGTTAAAAATAATCCTGGTACAAAA
>CAXTPJ010000422.1:0-4046 GCA_964245855.1 uncultured Ferruginibacter sp.
TTATACCTGGGATTTTGATGATGGCATTTCGGTCATTACGTCCGACTCCAATTACATCCACAGCTATATGTTGCCGGGCAGTTTTGTTCCAAAAGTAATTTTACAGGATTCGGCAGGTTGCATCATTTCTATCTTTGGTACAGACACTGTAAAACTGTACAGCAGCAAAGTAAATTTTGGTGTAGATGATTCCGTTTTTTGTGGGAGCGGCACTGCTAATTTTATTGATTCTACCATTTCCGGCAGCTCTGTAAATGGCTACCGCTGGGATTTTGGTGATGGAAGTACTGATGTTCAGCAAAACCCTTCACATCAATATAACAGCAATGGGATATATAGTGTAAAACTTTTCATTTCTACCTTGTACGGCTGCCAGGATAGCTTAACAAAAGTTAATTACATAAAAGTTGTATCTGATCCACAGATCAGCATATCAGGCGATACCAGCCTTTGTGGTATTTCATCCACCACGTTGCAGGGTAACCTGCTTGTACCGGATACTGCTGCTATTTCATGGCAATGGAATTTTGGCAATGGCAATACTTCCACAGTACAAAATCCACCAGCACAACAATATGACAACGTTGGCGCCTACCCTGTTCAATTGATTGCCTTCAACAGTACCGGTTGTGCTGATACAGCCCGAACCATTGTAAATGCTTTTGCCCTGCCGGCTACATTTGCGGGCAATGATACCACCATCTGTTTGGGAGCGGCAGCTTCTTTGTTAGCAACTGGTGCGGACAGTTACACCTGGCAACCGGCCTCCTTCTTAAGTTGTACCAATTGTCCTAATCCTTCTGCTACACCCACAGATAATTTTACCTATTATGTAAAAGGCACCAGTGCAGAAGGTTGTGAAAAAACAGATTCTGTTAATATCAGGGTTAAAAAACCATTTTCAATTAGTGGTTTGCAGGCACTGGATTCTGTTTGTGCAGGAAAAAACATACGGGTTACCGTTAGTGGAGCAGAAAACTATAGCTGGACACCAACCAATGGAGTAAACAACGCTGCTATTGGCAGCCCGGTCATCACCCCTGCTGTGAGTACTTCTTATAAGGTAGTTGGCTATGATAGCAGCAATTGTTTTAAAGACAGTGCAACTATTTTTATACAGGTAAATGCCAATCCTACGGTAAATGCCGGACCAGATCAAACATTAGTAGCAGGCACCAGCGTTACCATATCCCCTGTTTATACCGGCAATATTACCACCTGGTTATGGCAACCCGCTGCCAGTTTAAATTGCAGCAATTGCCCATCACCTGCAGCATCTCCAACCAAAGATGCTACTTATAATATTAAAGTAACTACTGCGAGTGGGTGCACCGCTACAGACGAAATTGTTATTAAAGTATCCTGCGATAAAAGCAACATTTTTTTACCCAATGCCTTTACGCCAAATAACGATGCCCGCCAGTTAAATGAAGTTTTTTATCCGAGGGGCACCGGTATTTTTAAAGTTACCAAATTGCAGATTTTTGATCGCTATGGCAAGATCGTTTTCTTAAAAGGTAACTTTAATGCCAATGACAGAAGTGCAGGCTGGGATGGGTTTTCCAACGGAAAACAAGCACCTGTTGGCAATTACATTTATATCCTCGAATTCGTTTGCAGCAACAATGAGCTGGTAAATGTGAAAGGAAATATTTTGCTCCTCCGATAATAAAGTTTCCCTGTAGCCGTTTCATATAGGACGAAAGTCAGTATCCAAACAGAAAACAAAATCCGATTTTATGAAACCTATTCTACGCAATTTATTGTGGGGGCTACTCACATTATTTGCTTCACATGCTCAATCACAGGACATACATTTTTCCCAATTCAACGAAGCACCTTTGTTAAGAAACCCGGCACTGGCAGGTATTTTCACCGGCGACTTCAGGGCACAGGCGGTTTACAGAACGCAATGGAAAAGCATTACTGTACCATACCAAACAACTTCATTGAATGCAGAATATAAAATGTCTGTTGGAAAAACAGAAGATTTTATCACCGTTGGTGCACAGATATTATACGATAAAGCAGGTACGATTGCAATGACTTCTACCCATGTATTGCCTGCGTTAAACTATCACAAATCTTTGAGTGATGAACGCAATATGTATCTTTCTTTGGGGTTTATGGGAGGGTTGGTACAACGCAGGTTCGACAGGAGCAAAGTAACTACCAACAGCCAGTTTGATGGGACTAACTACAATGGAAGTTTATCGGATGGTGAGAATTTTGACAATCCTTCTTACTCTTACTTTGATGGAACTGCAGGCATGAGTTTTAATTCTCAAATAGGTGACAATACAGAGAACAATGTATTCGTTGGTATAGCGTACCATCACTTTAACAAGCCATCAAACATTAGTTTTTATGGCAACACAAAATTAGAAATGACACCAAAATGGGTTTACTCCGGTGGCGTAAAATTAGCTACTTCGGAAATGAGTTATGTAACCATTCAGGCAGACTACACCAAACAGGGAACACATTCGGAAATGATTGGCGGTGCAATTTACACTTACAAATTAGATGATGAAGTTGACCCGGTTTATACGGTGAGTGCAGGAGCTTTTATGCGGTTGAAAGATGCATTTATCCCGGTAGCAAAATTAGAGATGAGGCCGTTTGCAATATCTGTAAGTTATGATGCCAATGTATCTAAATTAAGCGGTGCAACCAGCGGCCGTGGCGGATTTGAAATGGCATTGACTTACTTAACCTTTTTAAATAAAGATAACACCAGCCGGGATGCAGTAAGATGCCCCAGGTTTTAAAATAACATCCACCACAAACACACAATTTCAAAAGTCGTGTCCTAACAAGCAAGAGCTTTTGTTTTTATGGATTGTTTGGATAACTAGAGGCCCCTGCTTTCCAGCGGGGCTTTTTTTATTTGTGTGACTGTATACTGTACCCCGGTGAGCCACCCTTTTGGGGATGAATCACCGGGTTGCTTCTTTACTTTTTGTATAAGTTAAAAATGCGTGTTGCCGAATGAAAGCCGCCATGAAAAACGTAAGCACAAGAGTGCGACGCAACGATGCTCCATAGCATTACCGAAGTTGGTTACAAAACAAAAACCAGTCGAATGACTGGCTTTTAAAAATATTGATTGATCATTCATTAAACATTGAACCTGAAGTGCATTACATCTCCATCATGCACAACATACTCTTTTCCTTCGATGCGAAGTTTACCGCTTTCACGGCAGGCCGCTTCTGATTTGTATTGAATAAAATCGTTGTAGGCAATTACTTCCGCTTTAATGAATCCTTTCTCAAAGTCAGTATGGATAACACTTGCAGCCTGTGGTGCTTTCCAGCCTTGGTGAATTGTCCAGGCCCTTACTTCCTGTACACCTGCGGTAAAGTAAGTAGAGAGATTCAATAATTTATAAGTAGAATGGATCAAACGATCCAGTGCAGGTTCGGTCATTTTATATTCTTCCATAAACATGGCCTTGTCATCTGCATTGTCAAATTCAGCGATCTGGGCTTCAATGGCATTGGTCATGACAATTACCTGGTTGCCTTCGTTCTGTACCGCTTGTGTTAACGCTTCGCTGAATTTGTTGCCGGTATGCATGCTGGCTTCATCTACATTGGCAACATACAAGATCGGTTTATCGGTCAATAAAAAAATATCAGCCACCGCTAATTTTTCTTCTTTGGATAAACCGAGCGATAGAATGTTTTTACCTTTTTCCAGGTGCAGTTTACATTTAACCAACACTTCCAGTTCAGCTTTTGCTTTCGCATCGTTCTTGGCGATTTTTTCTGTACGCTGAATTTTTTTTTCAACGCTTTCCAGGTCTTTCAACTGCAGTTCGGTTTCAATAATTTCTTTATCGCCAACCGGGTTAATCGGGCCTTCATCCCTTAAAATATTATCATCTTCAAAACAACGGATCACATGAATGATGGCATCCACTTCACGGATATTGGCCAAAAATTTATTACCCAGCCCCTCTCCTTTGCTGGCACCACGAACCAATCCAGCAATATCAACAATCTCAATCTGGGTTGGCACAATGCGGTCCGGCACTACCA
>CAXTPJ010000423.1:0-4042 GCA_964245855.1 uncultured Ferruginibacter sp.
TGGATGAAAGACAATGCCAGTTCTGTTGGCGGAGGTTTGTTGCCACAATATTATGGTGTATATGCCAATTACTTTGTAAAGTATATACAGGCCATGCAGGCGAAAGGTATCCGCATTGAAGCAGTTACCCCGCAAAATGAGCCACAAAACGGGGGCAATAATCCAAGCATGGTGATGAGTGCGGCACAGCAGGGTGAGTTTATAAAAACAAACCTGGGACCTGCATTCCAGGCTGCTAACATTACAACAAAAATTATCATTTGGGATCATAACTGTGATTTAAGCAGTTACCCGCTTGCCATTTTAAATGATCCTGCCGCAAAGGCATTTATTGATGGCAGTGCATTTCATTTGTACGCCGGTGATATCAGTGCGATGGGTGCAGTACACAATGCCTTCCCCGATAAGAATGTTTACTTTACTGAACAGTACACCAGTTCTACCGGCGGTTTCGATGGAGATCTGAAATGGCACATGAAGAATGTTGTTATCGGCTCAATGAAAAACTGGAGCAAAATTGCACTGGAATGGAATTTAGCCAACGATCCAACTTTTGGTCCGCACACACCAGGCGGCTGTACTGAATGTAAAGGTGCATTAACCATTGGCAACGGCGGTATTACAAAGAACGTAGCTTATTACATAATTGCACAAGCGGCCAAGTTTATCCCGGCAGGTTCTGTAAGAATAGGCACCACCACCAGCGCTACGCTTAGTTGCGTTGCTTTTAAAAGGCCAGACGGAAAAAAAGTATTACTGGCATTAAATGAGGCCGGTTCCGCTTACACTTTTAATATCCGCTACAAAGCAAAATGGGTGCAGGTATCTGTTCCGGCTTCCAGTGCATCAACTTTTGTGTGGTAGCAGTTCAATCAGCAATACAGCAATTAATTTGCTGAACAATATCTTATAAATGACACAATCCGTCGATTAAATTTTCCCGATAGATTGTGTCATTTTTTTATGCACATCAATATTCATCAACTTATCAAAAAAATAAAACAAGCCAACATGAAAATTAAATGCCTTCAGTTTATTTGCCTCTTACTTTTTATTACGACAGTAACAGCGCAGGATAACAGCCTGTACAAAAAAGAATGGTATATAGCTGGCACAGATACTTTGCCATACCGAATTTTATTGCCGTTGAATTATGATGCCAACCAGGAATATCCACTGATATTTTTATTGCATGGTGCAGGCGAAAGAGGCAGTGATAATCAAAGCCAGTTGGTACATGGAGGCGCATTGTTTTTAAAAGACAGTATCCGTCAGGCCTTCCCGGCCATTGTGGTTTTTCCCCAATGCCCGTTAACAAGTTTTTGGAGCAATGTTGAATTTAAAATGGATTCCGTAAGCCGTGAATTTATTTTCAGTGCCAATAAACCACCAACCATTGCAATGGACTTATTACAACAATTACTGCAAAAAACGCTGAAAGATTATAAGGTCAAAAAAAAGCAGGTATATGTTGGTGGCCTGTCAATGGGTGGCATGGGTACATTTGAAATTGTAAGAAGAAACCCTAAACTATTTGCTGCTGCGTTTCCCATTTGTGGCGGTGGCGATCCATCAACGGCAGAAGATATGAAGAAAGTAAAGTGGTGGGTTTTTCATGGTGCGATAGATGCAGTGGTGCCACCAAAGTATTCTCAAATAATGGTAGATGCATTAAAGGCTGTCAATGCTGATGTGCAGTTTTCTTTGTATCCCAATGTTAATCATAATAGCTGGGACAATGCCTTCGCAGAACCGGGATTATTGCCCTGGCTTTTTGCACAGCACAAATAAAAGATAGTTTGCTCCCTTCCAAAAGAAGGGAGTTTTTATTAACCAGGTTAATGAACTTGATCTTGTAACAAGCTTCAGCAACTTGGTCATCATCGTCCCCGCCGTGCGGGGCTCACTTGTACTTGAATTTTTTCATGGCAGCTTTTAAGTGCATCCCCAAAATGAAGTTTTATCCGGGTAACAATTGTGCAGCTTCTTTATCCAGGTAAATTTTTAAACCAGGGTGGTTGCGGAACAATGTTGCGGGAATATTTTCTGAAATTTCATCCTGTAGCATTTGTTTCACAATGGCAGCTTTCTTGCTTCCACTCACCAATAGAAAAATATGCTTGGCTTCTATTAATGTTGCTAACCCGAGTGTAATGCCGGAAGTCAATAGCTGTTCTTTTTGAAAATATTTTTGTCCTACCTGTTGCGTTTGCAAATCAAGTAATCCTACATGTGTCCTGGTAGTTATGGATGTGCCGGGTTCGTTCATACCGATATGGCCGTTTAGGCCAAGGCCAAGAATGGCTACGTCTATGCCGCCATGCTGTTGAATGCAGTCTTCAGCCATTATACATTGCTGCGATAAATCAGTAGCCCGGCCATCAAAGAAAGCGATCTTGTCATCAGCTATCTTTAATGAGTGCAATAATTGATTGTTTAAATGATAACGGCAGCTTCCTTCATCACTGCCATTTAGACCAACCCATTCATCCAGGCTTAAAAAATTCCAGTCTGCAACATCAAGTTGTTGATTGGTAACTTTGTCAACAATCACTTTATACATGCCTGCTGGCGAGTCACCGGAAGCAATGCAGATCAGCGGTTCTTTTTTGTTGTTGGTAATAGCAACCAAATCTGCTGCTGCCCGCTGTGACAGTTCATTATAATCGGCTGCGATAAATGTTTCCATGATGTTGTTTTAAATCAGTTTCAAAAGTTGATGAGATCAATTTTTTAAAATAGTTTATTCAAGTTCAATAATGCAATTCAAGGCGGCTATGGAAACCGCTGTACAAGAGTGATTATTCTTTCCTTTCCCCAAAAGAAAAGAATAACAAAATCATATTTGCAATGAAGTTCAATAGCATTACTGAAGCTGGTCACCAAAATTTCAACACTAAAATAATTTACTTTAAGCGGTTGCAGCAAACTTGTTATACCTACTTTTACACTCCTCAAAACAACACTATATGAAACTATTTCGATTGCAACTGCCGTTTTTATTGTTTGTGTTTACTATGATTTTTCAAAGTGCTTCCGCACAAAAAAAATCGATCGATCAAAAGGTAGATTCCGTTTTAAAATTAATGACACTGGAAGAAAAAGTTGGCCAAATGAACCAGTACAATGGAGACTGGGCAGCAACTGGCCCTATTACAAAAGATGGCGATAAACAGGCGCAGATAACAAAAGGAATGATCGGCAGCATGCTGAATGTAACCGGCGTTGACCATACCCGGATGCTGCAGGAACTGGCCATGCAATCAAGGTTAAAAATCCCTTTATTGTTTGGACAGGATGTGATACATGGATACCGCACCATCTTTCCCATACCATTGGGCGAAGCCGCCAGTTGGGATTTGAAAGCCATGGAACAATCGGCCAGGATAGCCGCCATTGAAGCTTCTGCCGCTGGCATACACTGGACCTTTGCCCCGATGGTTGACATAGCCCGTGACCCACGCTGGGGCCGTGTAATGGAAGGCGCCGGCGAAGATACTTACCTGGGCAGCTTGATAGCAGCCGCCAGGGTAAAAGGTTTCCAGGGAAAAGGTTTGGGTAACACCGATGCAGTGATGGCTTGCGCCAAACACTTTGCTGCCTACGGTGCAGCTATTGGTGGAAGGGATTATAACAGTGTTGATATGAGCCTTCGCCAGTTGTGGGAAACCTACCTGCCACCTTTTAAGGCGGCTTTAGATGCAGGTGTTGCAACGTTCATGAATTCATTCAATGACCTGAACGGCATACCGGCTACCGGTAACGCCTACCTGCAAAGAGAAGTGCTTAAAGGCAAATGGAATTACAAAGGTTTTGTTGTGAGTGATTGGGGAAGCGTTGGCGAAATGATCAACCATGGTTTTGTAAAAGACAATTATGAAGCAGCGATGGCAGCAAGTAACGCCGGCAGCGATATGGATATGGAAAGCCGCAGCTTTATTAACAATTTGGCAAAACTGGTAAAAGAAGGAAAGGTAAAAATATCAGTGGTAGATGAAGCGGTGAAGAGAATATTGAAAAAGAAATTTGAAATGGGTTTGTT
>CAXTPJ010000424.1:0-4040 GCA_964245855.1 uncultured Ferruginibacter sp.
TTCGCAACAGGAAAGAGATGCAACGATTGCTGCAATTAACCGGGAATATGACAGAAAGATTGCAGCCATAAACAATAAATGGTTTATGAGCCGCTACAAAAAAGAATCCATCATTTGTTCACTGCAAAACCAACGGTCAAATGAAATAAGGATGCTGTATGCAAAGTATAGTCAAAGGACAAATCGCTTTGATGGCGACGGTCCTGGTAAAAAATGGTAATCTGAAACCACTATTTATAAGTAAAAGGCAACCAATTTGGTTGCCTTTTTTATTTAGTCACTTGTTTTTAATGACCGTAAGTTTTTGATGAATTTTTATTTTTAATCCCCGCCGACTTCTTTTCTTCTTTGGTTACCGGTGTAATTTGTTTTTTTGCGGCCGGTGCATGTGGATAGCCCGGATAATCTTCATCAATTTTATTATCCGGATTTTGTTGAACCTCCTCCGGGCTTTTGATCGGGGTTGTTTTTTTAGTAGCCATGATGATAAATTTTTACCAATGATGATTAAATAAAATCAAGCAGATCCTGGTTTAGCTTTTCTTTTTCTGTAAACCATAATCCATGCGGTGCGCCATCATATACTTTGTAAACCGCACCGGCAATCAATTTGGCCGATTGTTCCCCTGTTGCTTTGATGGGAACAGTCTTGTCATCATCACCATGGATCACCAGTGTTGGCACATTTATTTTCACAACATCCTGGCGAAAATCAGTTGAAGAAAATGATTTTGCACAGGCTATGGTTGCTATGGGCGAAGCGTCCATCGCCTTGTTCAATGCACTATTCAAATACGCATCTGTCACCGGTTGGTTCAGTAATCCAACGCTGTAAAAATCCTTGTTGAAAATTTCTAAAAAACTTGGGCGGTCGTTGGTCATTCCTTCCAGCATTTTTTCAAATGTTTCCTGCGGAACGCCATCAGGATTGGTATCGGTTTTTAACATGTAAGGCGTTACAGCACTGATCAAAACAACCTTTGAAACCCTTTCGCCGCCATATAAAGAAAAATATTTTGCAATTTCTCCACCGCCCATTGAAAAACCTACCAATGTCACACCTTCCAGTTTCAATTCATCCAGTAAAGCTTTAAGGTCGCTTGCCATAGTATTGTAATCGTAGCCGGTAAAAGGCCGGTCCGATTTTCCAAAGCCCCTTCTGTCGTAAGTAATACAGCGGATTCCTTTCTGGGGCAATTGGTTTACCTGGTATTCCCACATGGAACCGCTTAGCGGCCATCCATGAATAAATACAACCGGTATACCTTTGCCGCTATCTTCATAATAAATATTTACAGGTTGCTCATTGTTTTGGCAGGATTGTACAAATGGCATAAAATAATTTTAAGTTTTTAAATTTTTAAATTGTGTAGGATGATCCAAACCCAAACATCCTGCCACCGTTAAAGAACGATATACCGATCAGGATGCAGCAACTTGCAATTGGTTTTCGTAGAAATATTCTCCCTTTATGAGCAAACGGTACAATAAAAAATTGAATTGTTTCCGGAGAATCATTTAATGAAATACATTAGCTTGTAAGCATCAAAGTTGTACATTCATAAAACGGCTTGCCATAAAAAGCAGCGAAAGTAATGGACAAAATCATCATTGAAGAAAAAGTATTTAACCAGGTAAACTTTTCACAGGAAAACCTGGAGGCTAAAGAGTATGATCATTGTGTGTTTCATCAATGCGATCTTTCAAATGCAAGGTTATCCGGTATCTACTTTACCGATTGTACTTTCAAAGGCTGCAATGTAAGTATGGCAATATTGGGCGGCACGGGTTTCAGGGATTGCAGTTTTATTGATTGTAAACTATTGGGGATGCGTTTCGATCATTGCAGCCCATTACTTTTTTCTGTAAGTTTTGATCATTGCATTTTAAATCTTTCAAGTTTCTACCAGCTTAAACTGAAGAAGATGCAGTTTAAAAACTGTAGCCTGTTGGAAGTTGATTTTGCAGGTGCTGACCTTACTTCGGCTATTTTTCATGAGTGTGATCTCAGCCGGGCAGTATTTGATAATTCAATACTGGAAAAGGCAGATTTTCGCACTGCTCATAATTACTCTATCAATCCTTCCATTAATAAAATTAAAAAAGCTATATTTTCAACTGCCGGTATTGCAGGATTGCTCGACCAGTTTGATATTGTGATTGAATAAACAACGATTGTATATGAAACAAATAACTACCATTGTTCTTTTATTTTTTGTACACACGGCAATTGCCCAGCAGTGGCAACCCCTGTTTAATGGAAGAGACCTCAAGGGTTGGAAACAATTGGGCGGCAACGCAAAATATGAAGTGGCCGGTGGAGAAATTATTGGCATAACAGTGCCGGCTACCCCAAATTCTTTCCTGGTAACGGAGCAGCAATACGGTGATTTTATTTTTGAAGCATTTGTAAAGCTGGATGCAGCAACCAATTCCGGTATACAATTTAGAAGTGAACAGCAGCCCGGGTTACAGGATGGAAAAGTATTTGGTTACCAGATGGAGGTAGACCCTTCGGAAAGAAAATGGAGCGGAGGGATTTATGATGAATCACGAAGGGGATGGTTGTATCCAATGGATCTGAACGAGAAAAATAAAATTGACTTTAAAACAGGACAATGGTATCAATACAGGATTGAGTGCTTTGGCAACATACTGCAAACATTCATCAATGGAAAACCCATGGCACAGGTAACAGATAATGCTACGGCAAAAGGTTTCATTGCTTTGCAGGTACATGCAATCGGCAATGATGCAGATGCAGGTAAAAAAATACACTGGAAGAATATCCGCATTCAAACCAGTAATATTAAACCTTCGCTTGTAGATACGAATTTCCCCCCGATAAATTTTATTCCAAATTCAATTTCACCTGCAGAACAAAAACAAGGTTATACATTGTTATGGGATGGCAAAACCACTGCAGGTTGGCGTGGCGCTTATAAAGATAGTTTTCCATCAAAGGGTTGGCAGATCAAAGATGGGGAATTGCAGGTGCTGGCATCAACCGGTGCAGAATCTGCCAATGGCGGCGATATTGTTACTACAGAAAAATACAGCGCTTTCATACTGCAGTTCGATTTTAAATTGACCGATACAGCCAACAGCGGCGTTAAATATTTTGTTACAGAAAATGAGAATAACAGTGGTTCTGCAATAGGTTTAGAATACCAGGTGCTGGATGATGACAAGCATCCCGATGCCAGGCTGGGTTCTATCGGTAACAGGAAGCTGGGGTCTTTATACGATCTGATACCGGCCACAAAAGTGAACCTTGTTAAAAAGAAAATTGGTGAATGGAATAAAGGGATGGTGATCGTTTATCCTGACAATAGAATTGAGCATTGGCTTAATGGAGTAAAAGTGGTGGAATACCAGCGTGGAACTCCTTACTATTATGCATTGGTTGCCCGGAGCAAATATGAAAAGTGGCCCAACTTTGGGATGGCCCCCAGCGGCAGGATCTTATTGCAGGATCATGGTAACAGTGTTTCATTTCGTAGCATAAAAATTAAGGAATTGAAATGAATTAAATATCAATAAATAGAATTTGAATATGAGAATTTTAATTTTTTCTGTTTTCCTGTTTGTGGCCAGCCAGGTTGTTTCTGCACAAAGTAAAGAACAGTACATAAGAATCGCTGATATAGTAGTAGATTCAGCAGAATTGGAGAATTTTAAAGCTGCTATTAAAGAAGGAACAGCAACGGCTGTGAGGGAAGAGAAGGGCGTGATCATGTTATATTCAGTATATGATAAGCAGCACCCAACTCATGTAACTGTATTTGAAATATATGCAGATAAAGCAGCGTATGATTTTCATATTACAACAGCGCATTTTAAAAAATACAAAGCCGTTACCCAGCACATGGTGAAATCGTTAAAGCTAACAGATGTAGCAGCCATTGCATTGCCTAAAAAAGAAATTGATTAATCATTGCAGCACCAACTAAAATAATTGCTATGCCATTCAACCGCCGCAAATTTATTCAGCAATCCGCCAAAGCAGGAGTTGCCCTGTATGCAGGTATCAACGGATT
>CAXTPJ010000425.1:0-4027 GCA_964245855.1 uncultured Ferruginibacter sp.
AATTTATACAACACCCTTTCATAAACAAAGACAGTACTGCAGTCCCTTACCAGGCGATTGAATTGCTAAAGAAAATCCTGTCCTTTCATATCAACGATACAAAGAAAGATGCACTGATAGATGCAGATATCAAGCGATTGAATTTTGTATATCAATATGCCATCAACGATGATAAAGAAAAATTATACGAAGCTGCATTAAAAGCGATTGAAGAAAAATATCCCGGCACTGAGGCTGCTGCACAAGCCATCTATTTGAGAGCGAAAATATATTATGAAAGAGGCCAGGATTTTGAACCGATCAATAAAACAACCAACCAATACGAAATAAAAAGGGCGAAGGAATTGCTGGAAACAATTGCGGCAAAATTCCCAAAAAGTGAAGGTGGCATCAATGCTAAAAACTTATTGAACCAGGTGCTTCAGCCCAGCCTTAATCTTGAAACAGAGCAGGTAAATATTCCCGGGCAGCCCTTTCGTACGCTGGTAAAATACAAAAATGTTCCAACCATTTATTTCCGCATCATTAAAACATCAAAAGAAGAAATTAAAAACCTGGAACGCCAGGATGAAGAAAAACTTTGGCAAAGTATTGTTGCTGCTAAATCCATTAAAAACTGGAGCGTTCAATTGCCTGACCCTTTAGATTACCAGCAACATGCTGCAGAAGTAAAGATAGATGCTTTAGAAAATGGTATCTATCTTATTCTGGCCAGTGCAGATAAAGATTTTTCATTACAAAAAAATATCCTGGTAAAACAACTAACCTATGTCAGCAACATCAGCTACATCCATAACAACGAGGGCGAATATTATGTGCTGCACCGGGATAATGGGCAGCCGCTAGCCAATATAAAAGCACAATTATGGGAATCGAAATACAACAACAAAACCGGCGAATATGAAGATGTAAAAAAAGAACAATACAGTGTCGACAAGAATGGTTATTTCAAAATAACCAAAACAAAAGAATACCGCAATTTTACCATACAGTTCTCAACAGCAGCAGATGAATTGTTCCTTTATGATCCAAACTACAACAATGCTTACAACAGTTACAATCAAAATGAGGCAGCTATAAAGCCAACTACCTTTTTATTCACTGACAGGTCAATTTATCGTCCTGGCCAAACAGTTTACTTTAAAGGCATTGTATTAAAAACTGCTAGCAAAAATTCAAAAGCTGCTGTTGTTGCTTCCTTTAATTCTACCATTATTTTAAGGGATGCAAACAATCAAAAAGTTAGCAGCCTTGCCATCAACACAAACGAGTATGGTTCTTATCATGGCTCATTCAAATTACCGCAAGGATCATTGAATGGCCAATTTTGCATTTTTGACAGTGTTACTTCCGGCACGCAATGTTTTGCCGTAGAAGAATATAAGCGACCCAAATTTTTAACGGAAATAAAAAAACCGGAAGGCACTTATCGCATCAATGACAGCATTAAAGTAACCGGTACTGCAAAAGCATATGCAGGCAACAATATAGATGGCGCATCAGTAAAATACAGGGTGGTAAGACAAGTGCGCTACCCTATCTGGTTTGGCTGGGGAGGAAACTTCATCCGCAAAGGTGGCGGCCGCATTCCCCCCTATGGCAGAAATGAAGAAGTTGAAATTACCAATGGGGTAACCGTAACCGATAGTAAAGGCGAATTTCAGATTACATTCAAGGCGTTGCCGGATGAAAGCATCAACAAAAAAGACCAGCCAACTTTTTATTATGAAGTAAGTGCCGATATTACGGACCTGAATGGTGAAACCAGGAGCGGCGAAACATCGGTAGCAATTGCTTACCAGGCATTGCAACTGGAAATTAGTATAGCTGATAAACTGGCTGCTGATAGCCTGAAAAATATACTTGTTAAAAGTACTAACCTGAATGACCTGGAAGAAAAAGCCTATGTAACAGTATCAATAGTGCAATTAAAAAGTCCGGGTAAAATTTTCAGGGAAAGGTATTGGGAGCAGCCAGACCAGTTTGTAATGAGTAAAGACGAATACTATGGCTACTTTCCGTATGATGTTTACAAGAACGAAGATGAAGTAAAGAATTATTTACCCGGTAATAAAGTGTTTGAAAAAACGGATAGCAGTAATCGCCAATGGGCAATTGGTAATGGTGAATGGAAAGCAGGTTGGTATAAAATTACAGCTACTACAAAAGATAAATATGGAGAAGAGGTAAAGGCTGAGAAATATATACAACTCACAGATGATAAATCGCCAACAATAGATCCAGTAATGGTAAATGTAACAAAGCAATCTGCCGAACCCGGCGAAAAAATAAGCTATGATATAAAAACTGGTTTTGAGAAAACATGGATCATTCATTCCTTGTTAAAAACAGGTGATTCCGTTGCCACAAGTTACCAAACGGCTACAGCTACCAGGCCTTACCAAAATGAAATACTGGTAACTGAAAAAGACCGTGGCGGAATAGCGATGAACTATGTTTTTGTAAAAAACAACCGGGTGTACAGCGGCAGCGAAAATTTTGCAATTCCGTGGAGCAATAAAGAGTTGAACATTACTTATCAAACATTCCGGGATAAATTATTGCCTGGTGCCAATGAAAAGTGGAGTGTGAAAATCTCCGGTAAGAAAGGTGAAAAAGTGGCTGCAGAAATGCTGGCAGGAATGTATGATGCAAGTTTGGACCAGTTCAGGCCGCATTCATGGAATGCTTTGAATATTTGGCCTGATCTTATAAATACATTACAATGGGACAAAGATGGATTCCAACAGGGTGATGCGGAAGTCTTTGATAAAAGTGATGATGAAAATCCCGAACCAGTAATAAAAGCTTACGATAGACTTTTTCATGTAATAACAGAAAGAGAAGCAAGAAGTATGGGATTTGTTAAGCAGGGTAAAGATGGCAATGAATATGTTGATTGGAAAAAAGTAAATTCCATAAAATGGAGTAACAAAGCAGCCCCGGGAAATATTGACATGCTATTATTATCATCTCCGGATGTAAAACCATCTTTAAGAAGAAGTGTTTCCGAAAAGGGTACAAGATCCGCAGGAACTTATTTCTCCGCAAGTGGTAATGTTACACAAGTAGCAAGCGAAGAAGTCAATTCAGAAGAAGAGGATAACAAAGGATCATTATCTGAAACCCAAATCCGCAAAAATTTCAACGAAACCGCTTTCTTTTTTCCAGACCTAACTACTGATAAAGATGGCAATATAACTTTCAGTGCTGCTTTGCCCGAGGCATTAACCCAATGGAAACTGATGACATTGGTGCATACCAAAGACCTGGCAAGCGGTTACGCAGAAAAAACATTGGTAACACAAAAACCATTGATGGTACAACCCAATGCACCACGTTTTATGAGAGAAGGAGACCGTATGGAGTTTACCGCCAAAATTGTTAACCTCGGCGATAGGGAACTAACAGGCACCACTACCCTTGAATTACTGGATGCCGCAACCAATACCCCAATTGATGGCTGGTTTAAGAACGTTTTTCCTAACCAGTATTTCACCGTTGCAGCAGGACAAAGCGCCGTAGTAAAATTCCCGGTTGACATCCCGTTCAATTTTAATTCTGCTATGACTTACCGCATCGTGGCCAGGGCAGATAATTTTTCTGATGGCGAAGAAATGTCGTTGCCCATCCTGACCAACCGCACGCTGGTAACTGAATCAATGCCCATCAATTTAAAAGGCAATGAAAAAAGTAAACATTTCAAATTTGAAAAATTAATAACAAGTGAAAGTAGCAGCAGTATCGATCACCATGCATTAACCGTAGAATACAGCAGCAACCCGGCCTGGTATGCTGTACAGGCGCTTCCTTACTTAATGGAATACCCTTACGAATGTGCAGAACAAACATTCAACCGTTATTACGCCAATATACTGGCTGCTTATGTGTCCAATTCAACACCAAAAATCAAAGCTGTTTTTGAAAAATGGAAAACAGCAGATACAGCGGCGCTGCTTTCTAACCTGCAAAAGAATGAAGAATTAAAATCTGCTTTGCTGCAGGAAACGCCCTGGGTGATGGATGC
>CAXTPJ010000426.1:0-4027 GCA_964245855.1 uncultured Ferruginibacter sp.
CGTTGCGGTATTGCCAGGTAAGTTCATTGTAAGTTTTTACCAGGTTAGTATCGCTTTGGGTAGTGCTTATTTTTTCAAGACTATCAAGCAACCTGTTGTTTTGTGCATTACAAAAAGAGCTGATAAAAAGCAGGATGAAGCAGGTGAAATTGCGGGTCATAGCAAGTGGTTTCGGCTTACAAGTTAAAGGAGATTTTATATCCATCCATACCCGACAATGGGTAATTATTTAACTGGGTTCAATAAAATAACAATGCCCTGAAATTTTCAGGGCATTGTTATTATCGATGTTATAAATATTGCTTAGTGCTTAACAGCTTCTTTCATTTTGTCTGCACCTTCCTTCATTTTGTCTGCTTTTTCTTTGGCTTTGTCTACCATTTTATCGCCGGCAGCTTTTGCTTTATCAACCATAGTGTCAGCTTTAGCTTTTGCTTTATCAACCATGGTATCAGCTTTGGCTTTTAACGCATCAGCGGAATCTTTTGCTGCGCTCTCCATTTTAGAAGCAGCTTCAGACTGGGCTTTTGAAGCAGAATCAGCCATTCTTGCTGAATCAGCAGATGAAGTAGCAGATGTTTCAGCAGCATTGTTGCAGGAAGTCATAACGCCGGCAACAGCAAGAACCGTAAGTAATTTTTTCATTGTTTGTTTTTTTGAGTTTGAAAATTTCGGGGCGAAAGTAGTGCTTAATTTGAAATTTCACAATCTTTTCACAAAATGTTTTAGAAACCGTTGGCTTATTGCTATTTTGAATTAGAAAGAATAGCTGAATAGGGAACAAAAGTACAAGAGCCCGCTAAAAACGGGATCGTTGATTCGACGTCCGCCCGGCACTGCCATTCAGACGGGCCAATAAAGCTGAATAGCTTCCTGAAGTTTAGTACAAATCAAATTAATTGCCCAACCAGTTTTTTAATCTGTCCCTACCATTTCCCTGGCATTTTGTAATGCTGCTTCCGTTGGCTTTTCTCCGCTCATCATCTGGGCGATTGCATTGATGCGTTCATCGTTACTCAGTGTGCGGATGGCGGTAGTTATTTTGCCGGCTTTATTTTCTTTGTAAACAAAATGGTGTGCAGCAGCTTTGGCTGCTATTTGAGGCTGGTGTGTTATGGCAATCAACTGGTGGCCGGCTGATAATTCTTTCATGATTATGCCAACCTGTTTGGCTGCCTCTCCGCTGATACCGCTGTCAATTTCGTCGAATATCAGCGTAGGCAGTTCCAGTTTTTTTGCTACCAGCGATTTAATGCACAGCATCAACCGGCTAAGCTCTCCACCGCTGGCTACTTTGCTCAATGGTTCAAAACGGCCTGTCTTGTTGGCATCAAATAAAAAGCTGATCGCATCGGTTCCGTACCCGTTCATTTCGGCAGGCAAAATATCTATCTTGATTTGTGCATTGGGCATTCCAACCTGCGTTAGCAATGTCTCTACTTTTTTTGCAAAAGGGAAGGCTGCTGCTTTCCTGTTCTCAGCAATTTTATTTGCAGTGTGCATACAATCATTCAATAGCTGCACAACTTCTTTTTCTTTTGAAATAATGGCTTCACCAACATTCAGCACACCGTTTAATTTTTGTTGCAGCGATGCTTTTAGTTGTAACAATGCTGCAGTAGTGGCAACGGTATGCTTTTTCTGCAGCCTGTAACCAAGCGATATACGGTCGTTCAGCCATTGCAATTTTTCCGGGTTGTAGTGTACTGAATCATTTAATTGATCAATACTGTCTGCAACATCAGCCAATTCTATCTGAACACTTTGCAGGCGCTTGGTCAGCTCTTCTATATCTGTGTGAAAAGCATGAAGCGTATGCAATTTATTGGCGATTGTTTTTAACTGGCCCAGCACCGGTTCTTCGCTCTCCTTCAATTCAAAATAGGCACTGCTTAGTTGTTGCTTTATTTCTTCTGCATGGCTCAATAATTTCAACTCTGCATCGGCTTCTTCCAGTTCATTTTCTTTAAAATTGGCTTCTGCCAGTTCATCAAACAAAAACTGGTTATAATCCTGTGTGGTACTGGCATCCTGTTGTTGCCTTTTTAATTCATCCAGTTGCTTTTTGGCAGTTGAATATTGATGATAATACGATCTGTAGTCCTGCAGCAATGCAGTATTGCCTGCCAGTGCATCCACCACTTCTCTCTGAAAATCATCATCCCCCAATGAAAGCGTATCAAACTGCTGGTGAAGGTCAACCAACAATGAACTGAGTTCTTTTAACTGGTTTAAGTTAACCGGCGTATCATTGATGAATGCCCTTGATTTTCCATTGACAGCGATCTCTCTTCTCAGCACCAGGTCCTCTTCGGCATCCAGGTCATTGCCTGATAAAAATGTTTTTACCTGCTGATTTTTTTTAGCATTAAAATGGCCTTCCACCACACATTTTTTTTCTTTGTTCATGAGGGTGGCGCTATCGGCACGTTCACCAAGAATGAGGCCCAAAGCGCCCATTAAAATACTTTTACCGGCACCGGTTTCCCCGGTAATGATGTTGAGGCTTTGTGAAAAATCGACCGCCAGTTCGTCGATGATGGCGTAGTTATTTATATGTAATTGCTGCAGCATAAATTGGGTGGCAAATTAGTTTTTTTTCATCAACCAATTGCAGGTAGCGATACAAATAAAAAGGTTGCTGAAAAAAAAAGCACTTCAAAAAATTGAAGTGCTTTACTGATAATATTGATTGATAATTTATTTTACTTCTACTGCATCGTTCAAATCAGCATCCACCAAAATACGTCCGCAGTTTTCGCAAACAATTACTTTTTTACGCAGTTTGATTTCGCTTTGTTTTTGAGGAGGGATAGCATGGAAACAACCGCCGCAACTATCTATTTCTACCGGTACAACAGCCAGGCCATTGCGATAGTTTTTACGGATACGGTCGTAGCTGGTTAACAAACGCTCATCTACATGCCCCCTTGCATCGGTGGCTTGCTTTTGATATTGTTTTTCTTCTTTTTCTGTTTCGCTGATGATCTTTTCCAGTTCACCTTTTTTTCCGCTCAGGTTGCCTTCTTTTGTTGCAACAGCTTTTTTAGCCGATTCCAGTTGCTTCGCTTTTTCAGCAATTTCTTCCGTTGCATCCTTGATATGCTTTTCGCACAACTTTACTTCCAGGGTTTGCATTTCCATTTCTTTATTGATGGCTTCAAACTCCCTGTTATTTTTTACATTCTCACTTTGTTTTTCGTATTTTGCTATCAGCGCTTCTGCTTCTTTGATCGCTTCCTTTTTCTGTGCAATAAATTCCTGCATGCCATTGATCTCTTCTTCTACCCTTGTTTGACGGGCATGCAACCCTTCAATCTCATCTTCCAAATCTTTTACTTCAATTGGCAATTCACCTTTTAAAATCTGAATTTCATCCAGCTTGCAATCAATTTTTTGTAAGGTTACAAGGGAAGATAACTTTTCTTCTACTGAGAAATCTTTTACTGAGGCCATATTAGTTTTTTAATGTTTGTTGTAAAGATAGCCTGGGTTTTATCCGTTTATAAAGTGAAATTGCTTTGTAAATGAACAAGTTAACCCACCTTTTTACATAAAGTAACTCACCGGGTTGGTGTTTACCGTTGTTTTCAGGACGGCGAAGTTAGTATATTTTTCCTTTAAAATATCAAAAAGCAGGTCGATGCTGTATTGTTCGCTTTCGTAATGGCCGATATCAGCAATGACCAGCTTTTCTTCCGCATCGAAGAATTCGTGGTATTTAATATCCGCCGTTACATAGAAATCCGCTCCGGCAGCTTTGGCGGTGTTAATTAAGAAACTCCCGGCGCCACCACATAGTGCTACAGTTTTAACCATCCGGCCAGTCAATTTGGTATGGCGGACTACATGAAGTTGAAATGCTTGTTTCAATAAATGAAGCAGATCGGTTTCAGGTATGGGAACAGCTAATTGGCCGATGATACCACTTCCGACAGCAGCGTGTTGGTTAGATAAATGCACAATATCATACGCAACTTCTTCGTAAGGGTGCGCCGCTTTCAATGCGGCAAGTATTTTTGATTCG
>CAXTPJ010000427.1:0-4025 GCA_964245855.1 uncultured Ferruginibacter sp.
GGTGCAATCGTTTTGCTGGATATTTTCAATGGTATTGGTGATACTCCATTCATCGTTATCGATGGCAAAAACTTCAGCAGCGCCCAATTTTTCTGCCAAAATTGCCAATACCCCGGTACCGGTGCCAAAATCAAAGACCGTTTTATTGGTGAAATCGATGGATTGCATCTGTTGCATTACCAGGTAAGTAGTAGCATGGTGACCGGTGCCGAAACTCATTTTGGGTGTAATGATGATTTCGTGCTGCACATTTTTTATGGGTTGATGAAAATGTGCCCGGATAGCTACAAAATCACCTACCTGCACGGGTTCAAATTCGGCTTCCCATTTCCGGTTCCAGTTAATGTTCTCGACGTCTGATTTGGTATAAGACAGGATGGAAAACTTTTCCAGTACATTCTCAAAAGCATCCTGGTCGAAACTGAGGGCAGGGATAAATGCGATGAGGTAATCATCATTTTCTTCGAAGCCATCGAAACCCTGCCCAGAAAGCATGGCCATTAATTTATCAGATTCATCCTGGTCAGGCAGTTCAAAATCAAACTGGTAAAAAGTATTGTGCATGTTTAGTTTTCTTTGATCGTTATTTCTATATGTGTTGGCTTGCCATCAAATTCAAACCGAACAGATTCAAAGGTTTGATTTTTATTAAACCCATACTTTGTTTTTATTATTTGTGAGACCGGTATTTTTCTTCCGTTGATTGTTGCATCAATAAAATTTTGCGAATCACCCAATATAATTGTACGGTTACTTCCCAATGTGATCGTTTGTTTCTTTCCATTTTTATAGAATGTTTCCGCATCAGTTAAAACATCAAAAATAATTTTATTGCCTTTTGTTATTCCTTTAAAAATTATTGTTTCTGATACCGGCTCTGTTGAGATACCATCATCGTTATATAATAATCCTGTTGTTTCTTTATCAGAAGGGAAATAAATAACCTGCACATCTTTCCTCTCAAAATCTGCAGTTGAATGAACAAAATATAACCTTGACCAGACAGGTATAAAACTTCCTTCCTTTACAAAAGCAGGAATATGACCAAGGGATAACGATTGATTGATCCAGGCATTGCCATTGAAACTTGTTGTGTCAAAAAAATTGTACCATTTTCCTTTGGGTAAATATATTTTTCGCTCTGTTTGGTTCTTTTCCAATACTGGTGCTACCAGCATATTTTCGCCCCACATAAATTCATCGTTTATATCTGTTGCAGTTGTATCTGTTGGGTTAAAATAATACAATGGTGCTACCAATGGCTTTCCTTTTGAAGCCTGCTGGTAAGCCAGCGTATAGTTGTATGGCAACAGTAAATAACGCAGGTCAACAGCCCGCTTTGCATATTTGCGATACGCTGAATCAATCAAAGCCGGTTCGCTGGGAAAGCTGTACGCATTTTTATCTACTTCAAACAAAGCCGTGCCGTGCGGCCGGAAGATGGGCGTAAAAGCAGCATACTGCAACCAGCGAACGTACAGTTCATTGTCGCCCTCACCACCTGCAAAACCTCCGGCATCTGCATGAATGTAAGGAATGCCACTCATGCTCATGCCCAGCATCAATGGCACTTGCGCCTGCAAACCGCTCCAGCTACGGCTGATATCGCCACTCCAGGGAAAAATGCTGTAGCGCTGACTGCCGGCAAAACCAGAACGGTTCAAATGAAACAGCCGCTGGTTGGGAAATTCTTTTGCATAATTTTCAAACAACATTTTGTTCCAGTAATGCCCATAAGCATTGTGAACCTCATTCGCTCCCATCAGCCTGTTAATGCCAAGGCTTTTCATGTTGTGCTGCATGGCTGCAGGATGTTTTTCGGGTTCGCCTAAATCTGTCCACCAACCGGTTACTCCATTGGCTATTTGTTTTTTATAATGATTGTTCCATATCCAGCCGCCGGCATCTTTCCGGAAGATATCTAACAGTCCCCCATACCCGAAATAAAAATCGGTGAGGGTAAATGGTTTGCCGGCGCTGTCGGTAGCAAAGTATTTTTTTGCCGGTTCATAATTTTTTGTCCCTTGTAAAATAAAAGGCTCAGCAATTAATATGCTGTTGATATGATCTTTTTTAAAATCACCGATCATCTTTTTAGGATCAGGCCATTTGTTTTTGTTCACCCAATCGAGGTTGCCCATGGTTCCTTTAATGCTGTCGCCAAACCAAAACAGGTCGAAGATGATGGCATCAAAAGGAAAATTTTCTTTTTTCATTTTTGCAGCAATGTCTTTTGCCTGCACTTCGCTGGTGTAACCAAAACGGCTCATAAAATTACCCATGGCCCAACGTGGGGGCAAAGGCTGGGTGCCGGTGAGTTTATAGTAAGAAGAAAGTATTTGCTGATAATCTTTTCCAAAGATGATGACCACATTTATCTCACCGCTACTAAACCCGGCTTCAAAACTGTTACTGTTTGTTTTGCCAATATCTGCATATCCTTTCGATACATTATCGAAGAACAACGCATAGCCTTCTGAAGAAGTAAAAAAAGGAACAGAGAAATTGAGGTTATCGGCGCCATTGCTGTAACCATACCAGGGGTTGTTGTATAAATCGAACCGGTACCCTCTCCTGTTTAAAGGCAAAGCCCTTTCGCCGCCGCCGAATATTTTTTCATTATCTTTTAAAGAAAAACTAAATCCCCTGTAGCCATCTTTTTCAATAAACCTGATCGTCTTCCCTCCTGCTATTGCCACATCTCCATTGGCTTCAACAGGAATTTTTATAAATGCCTGTGCAGGCAAGATCATCGCATCGCTTATGTTTTCATTCGTGGTATATCCATTGGGTTTAAAATTTATTTTGATGATGTTATCTGTATAATTGGTAAAACTCCATACCCCTGATTTTACACTTATTTTTTGTGTTTGGGCATGAGTATATGCAACGTTAAAAACAGCAAATATCAGCAGCAGTATTTTATTCTTCATTGATGGCATTTGGATACAATATTAATATAAAAATGCGCAATATGTAATGCCTGCTCTACAGTCAGCTTATGAATTTTTGTATAGATTTATGAAGAAGTACCCGCATTAATAAATATCTTTGCACCCATTCAAAAATAATAAGATTTCAATTATATGTTCCCAGCAATTAACCCTACTACAACCCCGGCCTGGCAGGCGCTTCAGCAACATTTTGCCGCAATAAAAGCCAAACACATGAAAGATTTGTTTGCGGCTGATGCTAACCGTTATGAAGCTTTTTCAATTTCCGGGAAAGATATCGTTTTCGATTACTCGAAAAATATTGTCACGGAAGAAACAATCTCCTTATTGCTGCAACTGGCTAATGAATGCGGGCTTGATGATGCCATTACCGCCATGTTTGCCGGTGAAAAAATAAACGTTACAGAGAACCGGGCAGTGTTGCATACCGCTTTGCGCAATTTCAGCGGCCAACCGGTTTTGAATGACGGCAAAGATGTGATGCCCGATGTAAAGGCTGTGCAGCAACAAATGAAAGCCTTCTGCGAAAAAGTACACAGCGGCGAATGGAAAGGTTATTCCGGCAAAAAAATAAAATACATAGTCAACATCGGTATTGGCGGCAGCGACCTTGGACCGGTAATGGTAACAGAGGCATTAAAACCTTACTGGGTTGATGGCATCCAAACTTATTTTGTTAGTAATGTAGATGGCACACACATAACTGAAACATTGAAGAAAGTAACAGCAGATGAAACGCTTTTCCTCATCGCTTCCAAAACCTTTACTACGCAGGAAACCATGACCAATGCTCACACTGCAAGGAAATGGTTTTTAGCAACCGCGAAGGATGAAGCACATATCGCCAAACATTTTGCGGCGCTCAGTACCAATGAAAAGGATGTGGTAAAATTTGGAATCGCTGCAGAAAATATGTTTGTTTTCTGGGATTGGGTTGGTGGCCGCTACAGTTTGTGGAGCGCTATTGGTTTATCGATTGCCCTTACTATTGGCTATGATAATTTTGAACAATTATTAAAAGGCGCTTACGATACTGATACACATTTCAAAACAACTCCTTTTGAAAAAAAC
>CAXTPJ010000428.1:0-4024 GCA_964245855.1 uncultured Ferruginibacter sp.
GTTTGCCTGTTTCCTGCGCTGCTGCTTCCATCTTTGTAAAACGATCGATGAATTTTTTATTTGTCCTTTCCAGTGCATTTTCCGCATCCAACTGCAAAAACCTTGCAAAGTTTATCAACGAGAAAAATACATCCCCTAACTCTTCTTCCGCATGTACCATATCTCCTGATGCAATGGCTTCAAACAGTTCTGCTTTTTCCTCTTCTACTTTTTCCCAAACCTGTTCTTTGTTTTCCCACTCAAAGCCAACCTGCTTGGCTTTTTCCTGCAAGCGCATCGCTTTTACCGTAGCGGGCAACGATTTGGGTACACCGCTTAAAACCGATTTTTTGCCCTCTTTCATTTTCAGTTTTTCCCAGTTACGCTTCACATCTTCTTCATCAGTAACTTTTACATCACCGTAAATGTGCGGATGGCGGAAAATTAGTTTTTCACATACCCCATTAATCACTTCATCCAGCGTAAACTGGTTTTGCTCAGTACCAATCTTTGCATAAAAAACAATGTGCAGTAAAATATCGCCCAGTTCTTCTTTAATGCCTTTCCAGTCTTTATCTGTTATGGCATCTGTTAATTCAAACGTTTCTTCAATGGTAAGCTGGCGAAGGCTGTCGATCGTTTGCTTTTTATCCCACGGGCATTGCTCCCTTAACTCATCCATTATTTTTACCAACCTGCTAAAAGCCATTTCATTTGTATTGCTCATCAATGCTGATTTTTAAAGTTACTTGGTTTATCATTAGGTCTCAAACCATTAAAATATTGGGATAGACCTTATATTAATTCCCCGGCAATTTGCTTAAAAATAATCAAAAAAATGGCGGTAAAACTTTTGTTATAATTCGAGCGGCAAATACTCTCAAACCAAATGCTGCATTAACTTACTTTTGCTTTTTAAATTCAATACATGACAAAATATTTTTTTTCTGTAGCATTATTAATTTTTTTAACCGGCAAGCAGGCTGTAGCCCAATATTATTATAAAGATGTATTGAGCGTACTACAGGCTACATCAGAAAAAAATATATGGCGACAGCAAAAAATCAGGAACGTTCAGGTACACAGTTTTGAAGGAGATGGTACACCAAGTGAGGGATTTTATTGTGAGAAAAAAATAAGTAAGGATTACAGCCGTATTGAAACTTACACCAGGTCTACCGTATCAAAAAAAGACCTGCTTGTTACTTATTATAACAGTAAAGGCTTGTTAGAAAAATCATCAGACAGTTCTGAAATTAATTCTTCTACCACTTTGTATGACTACAATGATAAAGGCGATGTAACCAGCATCACTTCCTTCACTCATTCGAGCGATGAAGATTTTTCTACTTCGCTGAAAGAAGTACATCAATACATTTACAATGCAAAGGGGCAACCTGAACAAATGTTACGCATCAGGAATGACAGAGATACAACCGGCGTTTTATTTACGCTGGATGCAAAAGGAAATGTAACAGATGAAATTGAATCAGGAAAAAATGGCATTCACTATTATTATTATTATAATACTAAAAACCAACTGACCGATATTGTAAAATACAATGCTGTAAAAGGAGGATTAAGGGCTGATTTTTCATTTGAATATGATGATGAAGGGCAGACTACTCAAATGATAACAGTTGAAGAAGGGCCATACGCTGATTATTATACCTGGAAATATGTTTACAATGAAGGATTAAAAATTATTGAAAAGTGTTTCGCAAAGTCGAAGTTTTTGGTTGGTTATCTTGAATATGAATATGATTAAAATACAAAAGCCATTTCAAAAATGAAATGGCTTTTTTGGTACACTTATTAAACTAATTTCCACCTTTTATCCTTCTTGATTCACTCTCCAATCCTGTTTTTCTATCCCTCGAATTTTTGATCTGGTTGCTGCCAAAGCGCCAGCTAAAGCTCACCCTGAAGGTTTGGCTTTCCCATTGTCCCCTTCCTTTTACATACAAGCCTCCAAAGTCGCTCAATGAACTCCACGGTGCCGTATGAAAAATATCTGTTACCGATAATTTCAGCGTTGCCTTTTTATCCAGCAATTGCTTTTGTACACCCGCATCCACTGCTCCCTGCGATTTTGTTTTCCAGGTACCGCCCCATAAGCCCGGGCCATTGAACCAGCCACTTACTTCCGCAGTATAATCTTTGCCTAATGTAAATGACTGTTGCAAGTAAGCGCCGAACATGGGTATATCCAGTTCTAAATCTTTGCCACCGATTTTGCCTTTAAACATTTGATAATTGTACCAGAAATTAGCATACCCGTTCCACCATTTTCTAATTGGTGTTGGGGCGCCGATGTTGAAACTGAGGATCTTTTGCGTTGCCAGGTTTTGTTGCTGGATGTAGGTAGCATTTCCAGTGGTATCAGTTATCTGCGTTGCATAATCTTTCACATGGCTATATCCAACAGAAGTATTGATGAAGCCCATGAAAGTATGCGTAAGCTCGACATTGTCTGTGTACTGTGGCCTTAAAAACGCATTGCCTTTTTCATACGTCAACTCATCAATTTTATTTTCAAAGGGATTCAGATCCTGGTACGTTGGGCGGTCAATGCGCCTGCTGTAAGTTAAATTCAAAGCATGCTTATCATTCACATTCCACGTTAATGCGCCGGATGGAAAGAAGTCGAGGTAATTTCTTTTTACAGTATTATCTGATTGTAGCACACCATCTGCCCGGGTCAGTATTCCCTCGCTGTTGGTTTGCTCTGCCCTAACCCCTAATTGCATACTCCATTTAGTACTCAACTGGCGGCGGTAATTTACGTAAGCCGCATTCACATTTTCTTTATACTTAAAATTGTTGCTGCGTTCCAATACCTGCACAGGTTTTCCTAAAGCGGTGTCCGTAAAAAAGTCGAATGTATTTTTTGTTTTCACATCAGAAAACTTCAACCCAAAACCAAGCTTTGCTTTGCCCAAATTCATTTCTGCATCAGCTTTAGCTGAATAGATATCAATATCAGTAGGTGTGTTGTTGCGGTAAGTGATGTTGCGTTTCAACAGGTTGTTGGCATCATAATAATTATTGGGCTGAAAACTACTGCCCGTTCCACGAAACGATCCATAATCTGCATCCACATTAACTTCTGTACCACTGGTATCGGTGTAACGATAGTTAAGGTTGAAATTATTATTGGTACGTTTTCCGGGAATGGTATTGTATGCTTTTAATTGCTCCTGGAATACACCGGTTGGCTGATAATATTTATTGGTAACACCCTGGCTCGACCATTCATTGTCGCTGACATTGGTGGTTGCCATCACACCGATGGTGTGGTTCTTATTGATAAAATAATCTAACCCTGCTTTTACATTCACACTTTTATCATTGCTGTGCATCACCGATTTTTGATCGTATAAAGTATCCTTTTGAACCCTGTACAGGTCAAGCGTATTTTCATAACGTCCAAGGTTGCCGCCTACATTTCCAAATACATTGATTTTTTTATCCCGGTAATTCAAATTGACAGAACCGTTTCCTTTCGGCGTAACGCCCTGCACAAAACCCAGGTTAACACTACCGTTGGTGCCAAATTTCTTATTCTTTTTAAGGCGGATATTTACAATACCGGCATTACCGCTGGCATCATATTTAGCGCTGGGGTTGCTGATCATTTCAATGGCTTCAATATCATTGCTGTTGATGCTTTTTAAATAAGCAGCCAGGTCTTTTGTATCCAGTTGCATCATCTTTCCATCAACATACACCCTTACACCGGTCTTGCCCTTCATACTGATGTTATCATTGTTATCCACCTGCATACCCGGACTTTTCTGCAGCAATTCCAAAGCATTGCTGCCGGTGGCGTTGATGCTTGCTTCTACATTGAAAACCGTTTTATCGGCTTTTATTTCTATTAATGGTTTCTTGGCAACAATGGTTACTTCCTTTAGTTGAGCAGTAGTGGCCTGCATTATTACGGCTGGCAATACCACTTTTTGGCCGGCTTTTTTTTCAAACGCAACAGTATATTGCTGGTCGAAGCCAACGCTGGCAAAAGAAAAAAAAAAATTGCCTTCCT
>CAXTPJ010000429.1:0-4010 GCA_964245855.1 uncultured Ferruginibacter sp.
CGGAGGCTTATGTGCAGGGCGATGATGAACTACGAAAATTTTACCTCGACTTTGAATATGCCCCGCTGTTTGAACCGGATGGCAGCATCTCCGGCATCATCATTACAGTAAATGATGTTACTGAAAAAGTAGAAGCCAGGGAAGTGATTGCAGCCAGCGAAAAAGAATTCCGCCAGTTAGCAGATTCGCTACCAGAGCTGGTTTGGACCACCGACAGCAAAGGCGCACAAATTTTTGCTTCCAGCCGCTGGAAAGAATACACGGGGTTGGATCCGTATGACATCAATACTTTTGAAAAAATGGTTCATCCGGATGATCTGCAAAACATTATCAAAACCTGGACAAACTGTTTGGCCACCGGCACTATTTATAAAGCAGAAGTAAGGTTAAAAAGTAAAGAAGGCGATTACCAATGGTTCTATGTGCATGGCGAACCGATTTTAGATGAAGAAGGAAAAATAGAAAAATGGATCGGCGCCTTTACCAATTTGGACGATCAGAAAAAGGCAGAAGAAAAATTGATTACTGCGCTGCATAAAATAGAAGAAAATGAAGACCGCCTCAAGATTGTTATTGAAGCCAGTGAACTTGGTACCTGGGAACTGAATTTACAAAACAACGAATTTCAATATTCTGATCGTTTTCTTGAAATATTTGGCAGCAGGGAATATCCCGATGCCAGCCATTCTAAAATCCTGGAGCGGATACATCCTGATGATATGGAAGTGAGAAAACGGGCTTTTATGGAGGCCTACCGGACCGGAACGCTTTTTTATTCTTCCAGGATTATATGGCCTGACAAATCCATTCACTGGATAGAGAACAGGGGAAAAGTTTTTTATGGTATTAATAACAAGCCCTTCAAATTAATTGGTACAACAAGGGATATAACAGGTGAAAAACTTTACCAGCAACGATTAGAAGACAGGGAACAAAAGTTTAGGCTGCTGGCAGATTCGATGCCGCAATTTGTGTGGACCGGAGACAGCAATGGCAACCTGAATTATTTCAGCAAAACAATGTATGATTATTCTGCCCTTCCGGCAGAGCAGGTTGCCGCCGGAGGATGGCTGCAAATGCTACATCCCGAAGACAAGGAAATAAGTATCAAAGCCTGGCAAAATGCGATTGCAGCCGGTACAGATTTTATTCTGGAACACCGCTTTAAAAGATCCGATGGAGAATACCGCTGGCAGTTGAGCCGTGCCATTCCGCAACGGGATACAGAGGGAAATGTACAAATGTGGGTAGGTACCAGCACCGACATACAGGAAATGAAAGAACAGGAACAGCAAAAGGATTTTTTCATCAGTATGGCCAGCCATGAACTGAAAACGCCGCTTACTTCCATTAAAGGATATGTGCAAATTTTGCAAAGCACTTACCAACAGGGTGAAGACGGTTTTTTAAAAAGTTCGCTTAAAACCATTGACAAGCAAATTGTTACGCTTACTAATTTAATCGGAGACCTGCTGGATCTGTCGAAAATAAAATCCGGCAGCCTGGTGCTGAATAAAGAAGATTTTGAAATAACCGGACTCATCAATGAGGTTATTGGCGAAATGGCACATATCAACCCTGGGTACACCATCCGATTTAACAATAGCCAGTCTGTGTTGGTACATGCAGATAAAGAGCGAATTGGCCAGGTGTTGATCAATTTCCTTACCAATGCCGTCAAGTACTCCCCTCTTTCAAAAAATGTATCGGTTGAAAACTATATTGAAGGCAGCAACGTAATTGTTAGTGTTGAAGATTCCGGTATCGGCATCAGTAAAGCAGACCAGCAAAAAATATTCGAACGCTTTTACCGGGTAGAAGGAAAAAATGAAAAAACATTCCCCGGATTTGGTATTGGTTTATTTATTGCTGCTGAGATCATCAACCGCCACAATGGTACCATTGGCGTAACCAGTGAACCTGATAAGGGCTCCGTTTTTTATTTTTCTATACCGCAAGCTAATCAACGCAGTGCATGCCAACAAAACAACTGAACATACTAGTGATAGATGACAATGAAGATATTCTTTTTATGATCAGGGCCATGCTGCAGCACAAAGGTTACCAGGTTATCATAAAAGAAAGCCCTGCTGAAATTGAACGATTAATACAGGAATCAAAGGCTGATATAATTTTAATGGATATGCTGTTATCCGGCGCAGATGGCCGGGAAGTCTGCCGGCAACTTAAATCAACTAACTTTGCATCTATCCCGCTGATCATGCTTTCTGCACATCCCCAGGCAAGGAAAGATTGTCTTGCAGCAGGCGCTAATTACTTTATTGAAAAACCTTTCGAAATGACAGCACTGTTTGAAACTGTGGAAAATGCAGCGAAAGAAGTTGCAGCCAATTAACTATTTCCAGTTCTAAATAACTTAAATACGCAAAAAGTCATCCAACCTTGCAGTAACTTCTATCCTGTTATCATCCGGATCCAGTGTTTCCACTTCATAATATACATCGCCTGTTTTTCCTTGGGCCGCTTAAAATAGGAAAACCAGCAGCCGCTAATTCAACCACTTTTTCGTTTACTTCTTCTAAAGTATCCACACCAAAAACCAGGTGAATAATTCCGGTATTTTATGCATTCACTGTATCGTTCAGGTTTTGTGGAATACCTGGCCTGTCCATTATTTCAAGCCTTGCTCCTCCTTTAAAAGTGATGAAGTAACTGTTGAATTACTTGACTTGATTTACCTATTTATTGTAGGCTTCCCGCCAAAATATTTACAGTAGTAGGCTTTTGATCGTTCGAGATCATTTGTCCAGATGGCTGCATGTTCCAGTGTCATAAAATAATTTTATCAATGCACTAAAAAAAATGACCGGACTGCCTGGTAAAAAGGAAGTCCGGTCACTAAGTATAAAAGTCATTTTACTATTAGAATCTCTTTGAGTTATTAATTTGGTTTGTACTGAATTTCAGGAATACAACTGGGCTTCATTGGCAAATATGATTTTGCTATTCTTTCCCTTTTGGGGAAAGTAAAGAATAATCACTTTTGTAGTATAATTCTTTACTCGTCTTTTCCTTTATAATCCAAAAATATTAGTTAATTCAAACAGTTTCTTAATACATAATGGTTACATATCCTGTTAAAGGTTGCCTGCCACTACCCGGCTCTATCACATAGTAATAAGTCCCAAACGGCAATGTTTTGCCTTTGTACTTACCATCCCAGCCCGGAATACTGTAACCATGAGATTCATATACAGCCTGTCCATCACGGTTGAATACTTTTATCTTACAATCAGGATAAGATTCCAAATGTTCGATTGTCCAGTTATCATGAATACCATCGCCATTCGGTGTAAAAGTATTCGGAATAACCGGCGACTTCAACAAAGTAACAAGCACCTGGTCTGTTTTTTGGCAACCACCTGCAGCAGTCACCAGTAAAGTATAAGTGATATCGTCTTCTGCTAAATTGCTCACAACCGGTGTTAGCACCCTATTGTTATTGAGATAGCGATTGGGCAGCCACGTATATTGAAGGCTGCTGCCGGCAGCAGTAGCTTCAAGAGTGATCTGGCCACCTTGTAATACTGTTTTATCAGGCCCGGCGTTTACAGCAGGAAAAGCATACACTGTAAATGATCTGCTGGCGGTGTCTTTACAACCAAAGCTGTTTTCTATCTGCAACACTACATTGTACACACGGGCTGTTGAATAACGCTGCGATGCAGGGAAGCGGTCAACAGATGTTTGCCCGTTATCAAAATTCCATAACCACTGGTTTACAGTACCATCTCCACTGGTACTGTTATCACTGAATTTTACAAACTGTGCTTCGCAAATGCTGCTGCTGTCTGAAGTAAAATCAGCCACAGGCTGAGGATGGAAAGTATTAACCGGGATAGTTACAGAATCTTTACAACCTGCACCACTCGTTACAACTAAACCAACATTATACACCCTGTTCACCGTAAAAATGTGACTCGGATTTTTAGAACGGGAAGCGTTATTGCTGCTCGATGGATCATCAAAATTCCACAGGTAAGTGAAAC
>CAXTPJ010000430.1:0-3999 GCA_964245855.1 uncultured Ferruginibacter sp.
CAATTTTAAAATTGCTGTGCCGTCTTTTCCGGCCACGCTGCTGGTATCTTCCATCGGTTTTGAAACGCAGGAAGTTACCGTAAACAGCGCCGGTGATAAAGTAACGGTATCATTTAAACCAAGTAATGCATTAGGACAGGAGGTAGTAATATCGGCTACCAAAACATCCCAGAAAATACTGGAATCACCGGTGTCGATCGAGCGGCTTAGCAGTGCTACCATCCGCAATGCCCCGGCAGTAACATATTATGATGTGATCGGTACCCTGAAAGGAGTAGATATTGTGTCTTCTTCATTAACATTTAAAACACCTACTACCCGTGGTTTTAGCGGAAGTGGTAACCTTCGGGTAAACCAGATAGTAGATGGAATGGACAACCAGGCACCGGGCCTCAACTTTGCCGTGGGCAGTTTTATCGGGTTGGGCGAACTGGATGTAGATAACGTGGAATTGTTGCCGGGTGCTTCTTCTGCATTGTATGGTCCGGGCGGTATGAATGGAACCATCCTTATTAACAGTAAAAATCCTTTTAAATACCAAGGCTTATCATTTCAGGTTAAGGAAGGTGTTATGAATACGGGCCATCGTTTTCGCCAGGCATCTGCTTACCAGAGTGCAAGCTGACGTTTTGCTCAAAAGATAGGTGAAAACTTTGCTTTTAAAGTAGGCGGTGAACTAACCTATGCAAAAGATTGGTTGGGTTATGATAAAAGAAATTACTCAAGGGTAGGAACCAATGGTGTGATCACCGGAGGTGACAGGGCAACCGATCCTAACTATGATGGAGTAAACGTCTATGGTGATGAAACTACGGCTGATATCAGGTCTGCTGTATTAAACACCATCGGCGCATCTGCTGCACCTTTCCTAAAAAACTTTATTGATACGTTGAATGGTGGCAGGCCCATCAATGTTTCCCGTACCGGTTACAACGAAAAAGATGTAGTGAATCAGAATACGCTCAACTTTAAATTGTCGGCAGCATTGCACTGGAAATTGTCTTCCAATACAGAAGCGATGATAGCCGGCTATTGGGGTAATGGTAACACTGTATACACCGGCAGCGACCGTTACAGCCTGCGTAATTTAAAAATGGGACAATACAAAATAGAAGTGAATAATAAGAACTGGCTGGTAAGGGCTTATACTACGCAGGAAAATGCAGGGGAAAGTTATAACGCTACCGTTACTACCCGTTTGCTGAATGAAATATCCAAACCAAGCGGCGGCAGCACTGGCTGGTTTTCTACTTACGCACAAACTTATTTGGGTGCCCGCCTCAACGGCATGACCGATTTTGATGCACAAACCAATGCCCGCAGGGTTGCTGATGTTGGCAGGTATGAAGTAGGATCTGACAGGTTTAAAAAAGCGTTCGATTCTTTGCGGGCTATCCCTATCAGCAAAGGCGGTGGACTGTTTGTTGACCGCACCAATTTGTACCAGGTAGAAGGGCAATATAATTTAAGTGATTATACCGGTAAGTTTGCAGATATTTTGATCGGTGCAAATTACAAGCGTTATGTATTGAACAGTGAAGGAACATTGTTTGCTGATTCTGCAGGAAAGATCGGCATCAATGAATATGGCGCTTATATACAGGCTACCAAAAAATTATTGAATGATGTGTTGAAGTTGACGGTAAGTGGCCGTTATGATAAAAACGAAAATTTTAAAGGGCGTTTTACTCCAAGGGTAACTGCCTTGATTAAAGTGGCAGAGAACAACAATATCCGCATGAGTTTTCAAACAGCTTATCGTTTTCCAAGTACGCAGCAACAATGGATCAGGCTGAATGTGGGCGGTAATGTTCAGTTGATTGGTGGTAATAATTTCTTCGATAATTATTATGGCTTCAGTACCAAACCAACTTATAATTTAGAAGATGTATCAGCATACCAGAAACAAAACTTTAAGCCAGAATCAGTAAGTACGTATGAGTTGGGTTACAAAGGTTTGTTAGCACAGGGAAGGTTGTTGATAGATGTGTATGGATACTACGGGCAGTACCAGGATTTTATAACCCGCAGGTTAATTATACAGCCATACAGTGGCAGCCAGCAGCAATTGGCTGCAGACCTCAGTGCAGGTAAACCTGCCGGTGATTTAGGAAATATATATTCTATCCCGGTGAACACTACTTCCAAAGTAAAAACCTTTGGGTATGGTTTGAGCATCGATTACAAATTGCCGTCTAATTTCCAGATTGGTGGTAACCTTTCTTCAGATGAATTGAATGATGTGCCTGCAGGATTCAAGACTTATTTCAGTACACCAAAATACCGTACGAATGTAAGTTTTGCCAACACCGGGTTTGCTTATAAAAAGCGTTTAGGCTTTAACGTTACCTACAGGTGGCAGGATGCATTTTACTACGAAAGTGATTTTGTAAACGGCGAGGTAAATGCCATCCATACGCTGGATGCACAGATCAGCTACCGTCTTCCTTCAGCCAAATCGGTATTTAAGATCGGTGCCAATAACCTGCTGAACGAATATTACACCAACGGTACCGGCAATGCTGTTATCGGCGGTTTGTATTATGTAAGCTTTGGCTACAATGTATTCTAATCATCACCTGTTTAAATTGAACAATATGAAACTCATCAATAAAATAAAACAATACCCGTTACTGTTAGTAACAGGTATCCTTTTGCTTGCCGGCTGTAATAAATTAGAACTTGATCCTGCAGCCAATACACAGCCAGCCCAGGGTGCAACACCAACATTGGCTACCTTGCTGGACGATCCTAATTTTTCAGCCTTTAAAGCAGCCGCTGTTAAGGGTGGATTGTACGCATCACTAAAAGTACCAACCCTGCGTTTTACCGTGTTTGCACCGGATGATGCAGCCATTACAGCTTCATTGCCACCGGGCGTGCCACCATTGGCTTATATTGCTTCACTGGATTCCTTAACGGCCAGGGCTTTGGTCTCTTACCACATCGTGCCGCAGGTAATTGCTTCCTCTTCTATTACTACTGCGTTCCCTAATTTTCAATACCCAACATTGCTGAACCCGGCCCCAACAGTAAGTGCCTTGCTAAGGCTTACTACCTTCCCGAGTAAACGTACTGGTGTTGGCGCATGGGTAAATAATATTCCTTTGGTAGCAACAGATGTAACTGCTGTAAACGGCGTATTGCATAAAGTAGCAAGAGTGGTAGCACCACCATCCACTGACCTATGGTCTAAAATAAATACCGATACAGAATTAACTTACCTGAAAGCGGCCATTGCCCGTGCAGACAGTGGTGTGGCGCCGGGTGGCAGGATACAGGATGCGTTGAATACGGCAGTGAACCCAGCCGCTATCGGATCCAACTTAACGGTATTTGCTCCAACTGATGCAGCGATGAAATTATTTTTAACCGGTGCCATTACCAAAGCATTGGTTGACCAGGGGCTACCATTGGCAACCGCACAATTTGCTGCAACCACGCTGGTTACTAATTTCGGTTCATTGATCATTTCCAATCCTTCAGGTATTCCGGATGTTCCTGGTTTTCCTCCGGGACTGGGCAACCAGTTAGCAGCCGTATTAACACCAACATTGGCCAAAGGGATTGTGGTATATCATATTTTAAGTTCGCAATCCGGTACTTATGCTCCTCCGGGCATAAGGGTGTTTTCTGTAAACATGCCAACCACTGGTACTGCTGTAAAAACTTTGTTGAACTCTGCTATTGCTGCGCATCCGGGTTTGGTATTGCAGGCAACGTTTACAGGGCCGGTGGTAACGGCTGCTACAGTAAAGGGCGCTGCCAATGCAACTGCTTCTAATATCATTATCTCAGCGCCACCAACTTTTACGCATGACCTGCACTATGTGAATGGCATTATCCATAAGATTGACCAGGTATTGCTACCGCAGTAACTGCAATAATTATTTCAAAAGCCCTTGTTGAATTCAACAAGGGCTTTTGTTTTTTAGATAATTAAATCAGCGTAGTAAAAATTACCAACTGATGTAGAAGCTGTTTGAGGTAATTGAATAT
>CAXTPJ010000431.1:0-3995 GCA_964245855.1 uncultured Ferruginibacter sp.
CTTCATGTAGTGCGAAGAGATAATTTTTTTTATCTGATGACTTTATAATAACGGGAGGATAATTGTTTTTGAGTAAATGATAGTTCATTAATAATCTTGATATTCTTCCATTGCCATCATCAAATGGATGAATCCTTATAAAACGATAATGCAGTTCAGCAGCAATTTCAACCGGATGTTGATAGTTATCTTTTTCGGCATTGCGGTACCAACTCATCAAATCAGCCATTAATAAAGGCGTTGCTGATGGCGATGCGTATTCAAACATTTCACCATTGGAAAGCAATACAGAATTAGGTAGCGACTTGTATTCACCTATCTTAATCAATTTCCTGGTTGGTTGTCCATCCTGAGTGATGGCTTCTTTATAAAATGGCTTAACTAATAATACTGCATTAATTTCTCTAGTAAAACTTTCTGTTAATTCCCTTTCTTTATCTGCCGCTAACTCAGTAATTAATTTAAAGCAACATCATGACTTTTCATTTCTTCATATTCCCGAAATTCATGGTTGCCTTTTGTTTGGTCGAAAATTAAAAGCAAAACAGTTTCTCCATAAGTAAGCGTATTGCCTTCTATATGATTGCTGTTATAGTTCCACTCCAACCGTATTTTCTTATCAAGCCGTTGCTGGTTTTCTACGCTTAATGGCTGCAGATTGATAAATGCATTTTTTAAAGACTCTATATTATTAATCAATTCTTTCATAATTCAATATAAATCTAACAAATTTACTTTACTGAGTTTATTTTATTGCTCTGTGTGAATTACACTTTGATGATTTAAATTTTCAATTCTATTTTGAAAAATCCATAGTACACTGCGTAACCCTCAACAATAACTTTTGTATAACCACCATCAATTTTCATAACCATTAATTTTACCACCCGGCAACTAACAAAAAATACCGAACTTGTAACCGCATAAAAAATCAACAATGAAAAGCGCAGCAATCACCTTTACCATTTTTTTCTCAGTAATATGTTTATCTGCATCTGCACAGGATTACCGCATTGAAAGCAATGAAGTAAAGATCACAAAAGAAATAAAATTTAAAAACGGTACCGATGAGTTATTGCCTGAAAGTGATGCGGCATTGCTCATCATAAAAAAATACCTGGATGATAAACCTTACATTTCAACGTTGCGGGTTGAAGCACACACTGATAAAAAAGGTGATGAAGCAGCCAGCCAGGTATTGACTGAAAAGAGGGCTACTGCGGTGTGTCAGCGATTGGTATCATTAGGTGCAGGTTGTACCAGGTTGTTGCCCGTAGCTTTTGGCAGTCCCAAACCGGTGACAGGCAACGGAAAAAATGCACGCATCAGTTTTGTCAATGCCGCTTTAAATGAAAAAGCCATCGGTGGAATGCCTTTGGATGGCGGCGGTAAAATATCCGATAATCCCTGCCACTAATTGCATTGCCTGTTTTTCATATCATTATCTTTGCCGCATGACATCTGAATTTTTCACCTATAATAAAGGCAAGGTAATACAGGCGCTCCGCTACCATTTTATTACCCGAAAGGAAATTAAAATAATGATGATACTGGTAAATGTTTTTGCCATCGTATCAGCCGCTTTATTCTTCTTTAAAAAAATATCTCCCATCGCTTTTTTGATCAGCGCCTTTTTATGGTTCGTAATGATGGTCGCTTTTTGGTTTTTTTTGCCCATGATGATATACCGGAAATCTGCCACTTTTAAAGACCGCTTTAAAGCAACCCTTGGCAACAACAGTTTCATTATTGAAAACGAAAGGGGCGATAGAAGCTGGCCATGGGCCGATTTCAGTACCAGTATGGAAAGCCCTCATTTTTTCCACTTGTATTTTGATACCCGTTCTTTTTTCATCATTCCCAAAGATGCTTTCACCGGCGATGATGTACACGAAGCAAGAAAAATCATTGCTGCTAAAATAAAGCCATAATGATAGGAACACGGATGAAACGGAATAAAACAGATCCGGGCAGATTTTCACTGATGAAAATTTAGGGCATCATACAGACAGGCAGAAATAACCGGGCTTAAGATTTCATAAAATGATTATCCGTTTTCACCCGTATCAACCAGCGTCATCAACGTTTCTATTGTATTTTTTGTAACAAACTGAAGAAACTTTGTGGAGCATCGTTGTGTCACTCTCTTGTGCTGATAATTTTTCATGGCACCAGGAACACAACTCCTGTCATTAACCATCCTGCAACAATTTGTTTATTGCATAACCGGCTGCGTTGTGTGAATTTTGCCCTGGTAACAAAAAACTGGCTTGCTTATTGGCGTTGATGTGCCTGCTTTCAACCTATGAGTAACTTTATTCATCATTTCAATTTCAATGCTATGTTAAAATGGATGATTTTTTTACTGCTGTTTCCATTCGCTACTCATGCCACCAATTATTACATCAGCAATAGTGGAAATGATGACAATACCGGTACGTCCATTGCTGCTGCCTGGCAAACAATTGATCAACTCAATACTCATTTTTCGTCTATCCGTTCGGGTGATACGATCTTTTTCAAACGGGGAGAAACGTTTTACGGCTCCATAAAAATTACCCAGTCAGGTGCCAAAGGCAAACCCATCGTATTCACGGCTTTTGGCCAGGGTGCCGATCCCATCATTACAGGTTTTACTACAGTAACCGGCTGGAAGAAAAAGGAAGCTGGCGTTTGGTTTGCCCCTGTTGCCGGCGTTAGCAAAAACCTCAACATGGTAACGCTCGATGGAATGCCGCAACGCATTGGCCGCTATCCCAATGCCAACCAACCCGATGGTGGTTATCTTCGCTATGAAACTTTTACCGGTAATAATTCCATTACTGATGATGAATTGAAGGGCGATGTTAACTGGACCGGTGCAGAAGTAGTGGTAAGAAAAAATCACTGGACGGCAGAGCGCTGCAAAGTAACCAGCCAACAGGGGAACACCATACAATTCACTTACGGCAACAATGGTATCAACAGCCTTGTTGGATTACCAGCATTGCATCCGGGCAGTAAAGGCTGGGGCTATTTTTTTCAAAATGATCCACGAACCCTGGATCAGCCCGGAGAATGGTATTACGATAGTACCAATGCTAATCTGCAAATGTATTTCGGCAATAATGGCCCTGAAGGAAAAACGGTAAAAATCAGTACCATCGATACGCTCATCAATACAGGCAGCAACCATTTTATCAGCCTCGATCAATTATCATTTGAAGGTGCTAATATGAATGGCTTTTGGTGTACGGCTGCAGGTAACATCAGCATCCGCAATTGCCGTTTTGCCAACATGGGCAAAAGAGGCATTCATGTATGGAACAGTGGTAATATTTTGATTGATCATGTCAGCACAAATTACATTCTCTCCAACGCCATACAGGTACGCAATAAGTATGAAGGCAATGTAACTGTAAGCAACTGCATTATTAAAAATACCGGTCCTTATGTTGGCATGGGATCTTTTTTTGATGGGCGTGATTATAAAGGTATCATGGCTTCTTCTTACAATAATTTACTGATTGAAAATAATGTGGTAGATACTACAGGCTATGTTGGTATTGAGTTCCAGGGCAACAATGTAGTGGTGAAAAATAATGTGGTTAATTATTATTGTTACCTGCTCGATGATGGCGGCGGCATCTACACTTGGGTTGATTATACTTTAAAAACTAAAGACTCTGCGATTTACACCAATAGGGTAGTTAAAAACAATATGGTGCTGAATGGCATCAGTGCACCGGAAGGTGGCTCCAAAGGAAAAGCGGAAGGTATTTATTTAGATGGCAAAGCCATGAATACTGTTGTACAGGATAACAGCATTGGCTATGTAACCGGCAGGGCCATTGAATTAAATAACCCGATGAACGTAACAGTTCGAAATAACAACTGTTTTAACACAGGCGGCAGTTGGGTAATTACAAGATTATATGCATGGGATAATGTAAAGAAGGTGGATATGAAACAGAATGTTTTTTACTCTGCCAACGACAAACAGGTGCAGGGTGATT
>CAXTPJ010000432.1:0-3995 GCA_964245855.1 uncultured Ferruginibacter sp.
CAGCGTATCGTTCATGGAAGTGGATTCCTGCGCAACTGCTTCGTTGATCTCTTTTGGTGTGATGGCCGGTGCCGGTGGTGGCTGGTGTTGCGCCAAGGTTGGAATGTCTTCTTCCTGTAAATCAATCAGCATGGGTGGCTTGCTTTTACTGCCGATCTGCTGAATAAGTGCAGCATTGCGTTTTAATTCTTCCAACTCTGCCTCCACTTCTGCTTCATCAACCTGCAATACCATTATGGTTCTTTCTTCCTCTGCAGGTTTGGTTTCTGGTGCCGGAGCTGGCGTTACTTCAGGAGTTGGAGTTACTTGAGTTGTTGTTGTTTCTTCTTTTGCAGCTAATGGGGTTGGAGTTTCAACCGGTTCCGCAACAGGCAGGTTTGCATTCAATGGCATCGAAACTGTAACGGCCTCTTTTGTTGAAGGTGCTGCCGACTGTACATGCATTAATTCATGCTGCAGCATTTGCGTGGTACGCAACAATTGAGTGGCCGAAGCACCCTGTTTAAATTGTTCCTGCAGATTTTGCAAAAGTGTTTCCACTCTATCCATAAACACTATTAATTGATCAACTAAAAAAATAACGCTGCAGAAATTTTGTTTTGGTTAATGGGGCAAAACAATAATCTTTGCAATCGTTGCACTAAAGTTACAAACAGTATTTAAAATAGTTGTAGAAATGTTTATTGAACCGAATTTGAAGGGCGAAAGAAGGGGTTGGATAGAGGTGATATGCGGCAGTATGTTTAGTGGAAAAACAGAGGAGCTCATCCGCAGGTTGAAGCGGGTAAAGATTGCTAACCTGAAAGTAGAAATATTTAAACCGGCTATTGATACCCGTTATGATGAAGTAAAAATTGTAAGTCACGATACCAATTTTATACACAGCACACCGGTTGATACATCTCAAAACATTTTACTGCTGGCGCAGGATGTAGATGTAGTGGGCATTGATGAGGCACAGTTCTTTGACCCTGAAATTGCCAATGTGTGTGAGCAACTGGCTTTGCGTGGTATGAGGGTAATTGTTGCCGGGTTGGACATGGATTATTTAGGCAACCCATTTGGCCAGATGCCAAATTTATTATCTAAAGCCGACTATATAACCAAGCTGCATGCGATCTGCGTACAATGCGGCAACATTGCCAACATCAGTTATCGCAAAACAAAAACAGCCGGACAAATATTACTGGGCGAAAAAGATGTGTATGAGCCAAGGTGCAGGCATTGCGCCCAGTTAGCGGATTAATAAAAAAGCAGGATCAAACATCCTGCTTTTTTATTGTCAATATTTTTTAGTTTTTATTTTCCTCCCAAGGTAAAAGAGATACCAACCTGTATCACGCTGTTTTTAAAATCAGGGTTTACGCCGGTTGAAGCATCAAAGTCGCCAACTTTAGAAAGTCCGGCCATATACCTTGCTCCAATACCAAATCCACCAGGTGCCTGGTAACCTAATCCTGCACCAATGGACAGGTCCAGTCCTTTTGCAAAATCCTTAATGGTTTGGTTGGGGATGCTTTCGCTTATTTTAAAGCCAACCTGCGGGCCCGCTTCAACATAAAATCCGCTGTTGGTTTTAAATTTTACCATCACCGGAACAGTAATGTACGTCAGTTTATAGTTTTCTTTTGCTGAGTCGGTGATTTTTGCGCCCTGGGTTGAGATCAATGCTTCCGGCTGTATGGAAAGGTTTTTCCCAATACCAAAATTTAGGTAAGCGCCTGCATAAAAGCCTACCAATGTTTCTTTTTTTACTGAACTGAAATCACCGCCGGTGAAGTTGGTAAAATTGGCGCCGCCTTTTAATCCTACGGCAACTTTTTGTGCATACGTACTGGAAGTGATGGCCAGCAAACTGATAAAAAATAGCTTTTTCATTGTTCGTTTTTTTGTTTGTTTTGAATAGATGTAGATTATTAAAAACCTGAGAGTTTGTTTGGATAAATTCTCAATGTTTAAACCGCAATCCATTAATCAACAATTAAACCGAATTGAAAAAGACCTTTTATAATACCCTGATCTCTGGCATTATCACTTAAAAACCAGCATTACTGAATTGTTTTTGAATTTAGTGAAACACCGATAAGGCAAATTTTTCTACAGTTTATATTTATTAATCAATCAATCCATGCAAGGTGAGGTATTGTAACAGCATGATTGTTTTGCCATCTTTTATTTCTCCGGAAGTAATCATTTCCATTGCTGCTGTTAATGGAATTTCCAGTACTTCAATGTTTTCCTGTTCATGATCCAGGCCGCCGCCATCGTTTACTTTCATTTCTTTTGAATATTCGGCAACAAAAAAATATAGAATTTCTGTTACAGAACCAGGTGACATATAGGCCTCGAATATTTTTTTAACATCAGTAATCTTATACCCGGTCTCTTCCTCTGTTTCCCGGCGGATGCAATCCTCTGCATTGTCTTTATCCAGCAAACCGGCACAGGCTTCTATCAGCATCCCGTTCTCATTGCCGTTGATATATGTTGGCAGGCGGAATTGTCTTGTGAGAATAACCTTCTTCGATAGTTTATTATAAAGCAAAATCACAGCGCCATTGCCCCGGTCGTATGCTTCCCTGTTCAGTGTTTGCCAGGTTCCATCCGCTTTTTGAAAATCGTATGTTATCTTTTTAAGCGTGTACCAGTTATTGGACAATATTTCGGTTGATAGGTTCTTTACTCTTTCGTTCATTTGATTAGACCGTTTATCTTGATGGATTTGATTTGTTAACTGATGCAGGAAAGTATTTTTTCACTTAATGCGGCTGCCCATTTCGCATATTCTTTCTCCGATGGATGCAGTTGATCGGGCGTTAAAAACCCTTCCAGGTTTATATCAGTTCTTTGTGAAGCCGTGATATCAATAAACTGTGTTTGGTACTTTGCTGCCATCGTTTTACAAACTTCATTATATGCATCAATTTCAGCGCTGATGGTTTCCACATTTTTTTCGGCAGCAAATGGCGTACTGCCCCAATCAGGAATTGACAATACATATACACAGGCATGGTTGCCTCCGGCAAATGCAATGGCCTGTTGCAGCAGTTTTTCAAATTCATTTTCAAACTCCCCTACCGGTCTGCCACGGTACTGGTTGTTTACTCCAATGAGCAGGCTTACAAAATCATATTTTGGCAGCAGTGTTACGTTGTTGATGGCATCGCTCAACTCATCTGTTGAAAACCCGGTGGTGGCGATAATTTCAGGCGGCATGAAAAAGAGGTTGTCCCAACTTTGGCGGCGGCTATCTGCCCCGCCAGCGTTTAATAGGGCAGCACTCTCCTTTAAACCGCCTTCAGGGTTTTCAACCGCTGACGGGGTGAATGCCTGGCGGCCTGCCAATCCTGAAATGGCCTTCCGTAACAACTGGATGGTTTGATAAGGAAAACTGTCCGTCAATTTTACCTGTTCTCCAATGGTGTAACTATCGCCTAATGCTAAATAAGAATATATTTTCATGCTAATTGTAAAACGGTTGATGAATGGGTATAGTTGCCGCCAGTTGTTTGATCCAGCGTTTGCAGATCCACAGTGGAATCAACCCTATGACACCAAAACTGCAGTTAATTAAAATATGAAACATCGGTACTTGCCGGATGGGCGCTGCAATAAATGCCAATGGAAAAACTGCCACGCAGGCCAGCATGGCCCAGTCAATGATCCACACATTTTTCACCGGGTTGTTTAAGGGGCCAATAAATGCCATGGCAATAACAATATGGGCAAAGGCCAGCCAATCGTAACCATACGCCAGCATGGGATATTTGGCGTTGGTTTCAACCAATGCGTTGTAAACATTTTGCAGCCAGGTTATTGCAAAGCCCGGAATAAGTGAAGGATGATGTAGCAACCAGCCCAATTCTGTTTCAACAGGAAAAGCAGTAACGCCGCTTAATATGAGCGCTACCATAAAGAAAATGATCATTGCCCTGATCTTTGTTAGGAGTTTCATGCGATTGAATTAGGGTTAGGAAATTTCAATTTATTTGGGG
>CAXTPJ010000433.1:0-3980 GCA_964245855.1 uncultured Ferruginibacter sp.
GTATAACATTGTGCGCATAGTTGAAAGACCAGGCCCAGTGTGGCATCCAGCTTAACAGCATTGGTTTGGTTGCAGTGTTTACAATGCCCCAGTCACCATCGCCGGATAAATGGCAACCGATTCTTCCTGCACCATAAGCCAACATTATTCCCGGGCTGCCAATGTCTGCGGCAATCAAAAAAGGGATGCCCATTTTTTTTGTCCGGTATAAATAAATGCCGGCGCCAAAAATAAAACCACCTAAAAAAGTAAGCCCATTAAAACTGGTAAAATAATGCGCCGGATTGGTAAATGCTTCGCTGATGTTTTCAAGTTTGGCAGAAAGTATAGCGCCAACAAATCCAAAAGAAGCGCAATACAAAAGCATTTTATCGGTTACTTCATGGGGGTGAACCAACCGTTGTGCCGGTACTGCAGCCCTTTGCCGATGTTGAAAATAGCCATATCCAACAAATAACAGTGCCGTAATTAAGCCACCCGGAAAACTGCCGGCAGCAGTAAAAACGTAGGATGCAGGATTGTTTACAAATTGCTGGTAGTGCTGCAGGCAGTAGATAAATTTATAACCAATGATAAAACCTGCGATACAATACAAAGCCCATATTAAAAAGCGGTTAGGCATTCCTGTTGTGTTACGGGAAAAAGCGTGAATCAAGCCTTGTTGTTCTTTCCGGTAAAATTCTTTTTTAAAAGCGATATAAGAAACCCAAAAGGCCACGGCCACAAAAAAACCAAATGTTTGAATAGGCAATGGAAGCGAAAAGCCGGTGAGGTATTTTATAAGGTGAGAAATGGTTGGAAACATCGGTAAGCCGTTATGGTATGAATTGGATCATAAAAATATAAAATAGCATTGGTTTTAATTTGGCAGTTCCATTAACTTCGCTAAAACGATTTTCCACTGTGAAAAAGAAATCATTATCAATTATTGATATCGCAAAGCAATTGAATATTTCGCAATCAACGGTATCTTTTATTTTAAATGGGAAGTCGAAAGAGAAACGGATCAGCGACCTTACCACGCAAAAAGTATTGAAGTTTGTGGAGGAAGTTGGTTACAAACCCAACCTGCTGGCAAGAAGTTTCCGCACCGGTAAAACCAATATTATCGGGTTGATGGTGGAGGATATTGCCAACCCCTTTTTTGCCAACCTGGCAAGACTGATAGAAGAAAATGCCTATAACAACGGCTATAAAATTTTATACTGCAGTACAGAAAATGATCCTGCCAAAGCGAAGGAACTGATGCAGATGTTTAAAGACCGTCATGTGGACGGTTACATCATTACCCCAACAGAAGGTATACAGGAAGAAGTAGAAGAACTGATCAGTGGTGGTGCGCCGGTGATTTTATTTGACCGCAGCTTTGCCAACAGCAACAATGATTATGTGGTGCTGGATAATTTCGGCAGTACGTACAATGCAGTGAAATACTTGCTGGATCAGGGTTACAAAGAAATTGGTTTTGTAACGATCAATTCGCTGCAGTCGCAAATGCAACACCGCCTGCAGGGTTATGAGAAAGCTATGGACGATCATGGCCTGCACCATTATGTAAAAGAGACCGGCTTTTTAATGAAAGACGAGAATGTGGTTGAACACATTGCTGATTTTTTAAAAAGAAAGAAAAAGCTGGATGCTATATTTTTTGCTACCAACTATCTTGGCATCAACGGCCTGAAAGCCATTAAACAACTGGGTTTAAAAATACCGGATGATATCGCAGTAGCTTCTTTTGATGACCATGTTTTATTTGAACTGTACAATCCTTCCATTACATCCATTGCACAACCCATTGAAGCCATGTCTGAACAACTGATCAATATTTTGCTCGACAAATTAGCTTCCAATAATAAGGTTGACCACCAGGTAACTTTACAGGGCAAACTGATCATCCGGGAATCCACTCCGAAGAAAAAGTAAGCAAATTTTTTAAAAGTTTTTGTGCTAAATCGTTTTTGCTCTATTTTTGTTTTCCATACCCACATTTTTGGAAACGTATAAATAAACTTGCTTATGAATAATGCTATCGTTTTGGGAGTAGATATTGGCGGCTCTCACATTACTGTTGCTTTCGTGGATGTAAATAAAGGAGCTTTGGTAGAAGGGACTTTGGTAAGAAAAATGGTCAACTCTCAAGGGACCAAAGAAGAAGTGATCAATGATTGGTGCGCAGCCATCAATGCATGTTTAGCAAGTAAACCCAATAACATTAATACAATGGGAATTGCCATGCCCGGTCCATTCGACTACGAAAATGGCATTAGCCTTATACAGGAACAACCTAAGTACCGTTCCCTGTTTGGGGTAAATGTAAAAGAACTGCTTGCCCGGCAATTGAATTTCCACCAGGATAATATTAAGTTTATCAATGATGCCTGCAGCTTTTTGCAGGGCGAAGTATTGGCCGGTGCAGTAAAAGATATGGATGGTGTAATTGGTATTACATTAGGTACCGGGCTTGGGTCAGCTACTTATACTGTTGGTGGGGTGGTAGATGCTGATCTTTGGCAAATGCCCTTTCAATCAGGCATTGCGGAGGATTATCTTTCCACAAGATGGTTTGTCAAAGAGTACCACCATCAGTTTGAACAGCCGGTTAAAGGCGTAAAAGAATTGGTTGAACTGGCAGAAACCAATAAAGCGATCATAAAAATATTCAAAGAGTTTGGAGAAAACCTGGCCGCTTTTCTTATTGCGATGCACAAAGAAAATAGTTGCAGCGCTGTGGTGATCGGTGGCAATATTTCAAAAGCAGCGCATTATTTTTTATACAGCGCTAATGTAGTGCTTGAAAAAGAAGGAGTAGATTTAACGATCAAGATCGGCAGGCTGGGGGAAACAGCCGCATTGATTGGTGCCGCCGGAATTTTTAAAAATAAGAAGGTAGAAAAAAATGCAGCCTGATGTATTTGTAACCTGTAACGTTTACAAATAAAATATACTGTGGCTTTTCCTCCATTTTATTGAACGAATAACAGGGAATATTTTTCATAAAAAATTTTCTGAAAACCTCCTTAAAAAGAAATTTTAAAAAATGTTAAAATAAATTTGCTAAAACGTTTTTTCTTGTTATCTTTAATTTTACAAACCCTGATATAGCACCCAAGGCATTGAAGGATTTGTATTAACGATATACCATACACAAATTGCTTGACTATGAGATTTCTCAGCTTATATCTTATTGCCCGGACTGAACGCAGTCGTACAGAGATCCCAAATTCTAATTTTCCAGTTTTATATTATTCTCAACGTAGCCATGGTCCCACAGAAAGGAAGGCTATTTTTTTTAATAATAATTGCTAAAACGTTTTATCTATACAGTTATGCTAATGAAAAAGAATCTTTTAACCTGCTTTGCACTTGGCACATTGGTGATGTTGCTGGCAGTTTCCTGTAAGAAAAATGGTTTTCTTGACCAGACAGTGACTTCCAGTTTGAATGAAACCACTACCTTTTCGGATAGCGCCAACTCAATGGCTTTCCTCAACAATATCTATACGGGTATTGGATTTGCATCAGATCCACGCCGCTTCAGTGCAAGTGGTTATGCAGCCGGTCTCGATGCTGCTACAGATGAAGCGGAGGGACCCAATGCTTCCAGTATCAACGGTTTTGTACAGTTTTCAACCGGTTCGGTGAATGCTTCTATTGTACCTGATGATGCCTGGAGTATTCCTTATACCAATATCCGGGCGGTTAACCAATTTCTTCGTCACCTGCCCACTATTCCTTTTAGTGCAGCGCTAAAAACCCAGTCACAGGCTGAAGCCCGTTTTTTAAGGGTCTGGTATTATGCCATGATGCTGCAACATTACGGAGGCGTGCCGTTAGTGGGCGACAGCATTTTTACAGTCGGCAGCGCCATTCCTGCAAGAAGGAATACCTACCAGGAATGCGTTGATTACATTATTTCAGAATGCGATTATGCTGCCGGTATATTGCCGCTGGTACAAGTTGGTTCACTGTATGGCCGTATC